>JAUWWP010000055.1 GCA_030616835.1 Deltaproteobacteria bacterium
AGAACCTTAAAAAGGAACAAATAACAGCTAAAAGTGCTACTGTTAGCTATTAGGCGGTTGCTGACAATGGGGAAATAGGGGACGTTGGTTACTTGTTGCATTGTTCCTATCTAAATCCCACCTACAGATCCGGATATTCAGAGATTACCTCCTTCCCCCTCAAAACCGAACGGATTATTGAACTGCGACTCTGACCTAACTCACGGGCAACTTCCGACCCATGGATACCTAACAGCTCAGCCGCCAAATAATCAATCACCGCACGCGCATCAGTCAATTCTTTGGCCTTTCCCAATCAGGCTGGTAGCCTCACTCAAGGGATGGAGTTGCCGAGCAGTAACTCAGTTTTCAAGTTTTATTTGTATCTCCAATTTCTTTCAATATGCTTTCAATCTGTTCTTTGAGGACTGGTATCTTATTTTTTACAATGTCCCAAATTCTTTCATAATTAATACCAAAATACTGATGGATTAAAACATCTCTCAATCTTGCCATATTTTTCCATTCTACTTGCGGATACTTACTTCTGAAATTCTCGGGTAGATTTTTCGTAGCCTCTCCTATAACCTCGAGAGACCTTACGAAAATTCTTTTTATGTCTTCGTTATTGACAAACTCCTCATACTTCAGTTTCTCCATTTTCGGTTGAAGATACTCTATCTCTTCTATAATGTGCTTTAGAAAGATTTTAGGTTCTTTCAAGATATTTTACTTCCTCTAATACATAAGGTCTTATATAAGGGCTAATTTCTTCAATTGTTAGAAGTTCTACCTTTTTATCAAAAATTTCTTCTAAAAAGAATAATAATTCAATATAGCAATCAAAGTATCCTTTAAAGTTCTTTCCGAAAGCACTCAGATCAAACTCTACCAGGAAATCTATATCACTATCTCCTCTCTGTTCACCTTTTATATAAGAACCAAATAAACCTATCCTTTTAACTTTATATTTTTTTAAAATAGCACTATACTCCTCTAATAGCTCAAATATTTCTTTATCGGTTAAGTGTTTTTTATCTTTTGTTTCCATCTTACGAGACATAGGGTCAGGTTTACACATTCCTAAGCAAATAGTTATAGTGTGAATAATCCAAGTTTATCTTATGCTATTCGGCCAATTCTGTCAATCTACGGGGGAAAGGGGGCTTTCCAGCCCCGCTAAGAGAATTTGGTTTGTAAAATCCCCCCTTTAGAAAAGGGGGGTAAGGGCGGATTTGATCCGAAAATAAGTTTTCATCTTTCGCGGTGCCCGGAAAGGGCATGAGAATTTGTGCAAACTCTGAATACCGGAGCTCGTTCATCCTTCGTAGTACTACAGAGAATGGAAAAGCCCCGGCTATCCAAAGTAGGGGCAATTCATGAATCGCCCCTACTTGAAGGATTTTTAAGGAAACTCCAGGACATACACCCTTGACTTTTTGGGAAAAGCTTGTACACTAAAGATGATGTGACAAGGGGGCTAGGACCCTAAACCATAAGGATGAGGAAAGCAGCTATTAAGGAGGGTAGTGGTGGAGAAGTTAGAAGAACGGATGGCGAAGGTCGAAGGAATATTGGAGGAGATCCGGGCCAGGCTCAACCATGTTGAAAGCTGGCAACGATGGACCTTGGGTATAATGGTTACCATGTGGATAACGATAATCCTAACAATATTCTTCAAAGGGTAGAAAACGGACAGTTACCAAGGCCATTAAGGGATAAAGAAAATATGGAATCTTATCTGAACATCGCTCCCTGCATAAGGGGATAAATCAAAGGTCTGGAGTGAATACCCTCCCATAAATCCACGGTAGCCAGAAGCTACAAAAGAAGTCCACCGGCAGGATACCCCCCCGACAGGATCAATTACCCTGAAGGCTCCTCCATAAACTTATCCTCTAAAAAGTTGACATCCGTCCGTGCTTCCACCGTGCTTCGGACACTTGCTTGACCTGCGGGCTGATTTAGGCTATAGTATTAGAAAAAAGGAGGTTTTCTGATGCTGGTAGGTAAGATAATGACGAAAAATACTCTCGTTCTCTCCAAAAGTGACTCGGTGCACAAAGCCTTTCTCCTTTTAAAGGACAATAAGATTCGCCACCTCCCGGTGGTAGAGAAAAAGAAGGTAGTGGGTATTGTAACCGACCGTGATATTCGACATTTTATCATTCCTCGAAAGGATCCCAGGACGAAGGGGAAATTCAATTATCAGCTCCAGGAGCTTACTGTGGAAGATGTAATGACTCCTGATCCCATTACCATAACTCCCAATAATCGCATTGACCAGGTAGCCAAACTGATGTTAGAGCATAAAATCGGGGGTCTGCCAGTTGTCGACGAGAAGCAGAGGCTGGTAGGGATAGTCACCGAGGAAGATACCCTGAGGGTCTTCGTCGAGCTAATGGGGATCTTGGTGTCGGATAAAAGGATTGATGTAACCATGGATACCAGGCCCCGGACCTTCGAGCGGGCCTGCCAGATCATACAAAATCATGGGGCCTCGGTGGTCAGTGTAGGCCTTTCCCCGGAAAAAAGAAAAGGTAAACGAACCTACTACTTTCGGATCAGTGTCCGTGAGCTGAAACCGGTAATTGCCGCCCTCAATCAAGAGGGTTTCACCGCTGTCTCATCCTGACGCATGCAGATGATTGAAGAGATTCTACCTCTGGTGAGCAAGCCCAGCCGCTATCTGGGAAGTGAAGTAAACTCCATTCACAAGGATCTATCCCGGGTAGAGCTAAAGGTTGCCCTGATTTTCCCCGACCTATACGAGGTGGGGATGTCCAACCTGGGTCTCCAGATCCTCTACCAGATCCTTAACCAGCACCCCGGGATTGCGGCGGAGAGGGCCTATGCCCCGGGAGTAGATATGGAGAGGATTCTTCGGGAGAGAAAAATCCCTTTGCTCTCCCAGGAATCTCGCATTCCGCTCCGGGAGTTCGACATCCTGGGCTTCACGCTTCCGACTGAGCTTAACTACAGCACGGTCTTGAGTATCCTTGATCTGGCAGGAATACCCCATTACTGCCGGGAAAGGGATGCCAGCTACCCTCTGGTCATCGGGGGAGGACCCTGTGCCTTCAACCCTGAGCCTCTGGCGGATTTCTTCGAGGCCTTTGTCCTTGGGGATGGAGAGGAGGTTATTCTGGAGATCTCCGAGGCGGTTGCGCAGTGGAAAAGGCTCCGAGGGCACAAGGAGGATCTGTTAAAAGCTCTCTCCCGGATTCCCGGGGTCTACCTCCCTTCCTTCTTCGAGCCCAGATATCTACCTGATGGAAGGATCGAGAAAATACTACCACTTTCTGCCGATTATCAAAAGGTGGAAAAAAGAGTTCTGGCCGAGCTTGATCCGGCACCCTTTCCCAGCAAACCCATCATCCCTTTTATGAATGTGATCCATGACCGTTTAAACCTGGAGATTGCCCGAGGATGTACCCGGGGATGCCGCTTCTGCCAGGCCGGGATTATCTACCGCCCCACCCGGGAACGCTCTCCCCGAAGGATTGCTCAGATCGTCGAGCAAGCACTGGGCGCGACCGGTTATGAGGAGCTCTCCCTTCTCTCTCTGAGCACGGGAGACTACCGGGCAGTGGACTCATTACTTACTTGCTTAACCCGCAGATATGCTGAGCGTAAGATAGCAATCTCCCTGCCTTCGCTCCGGGTGGGATCGGTTAGTGGGCACCTTCTCCAGGAGATAAAAAAGGTTCGCAAGACCGGCCTTACCATTGCCCCCGAGGCAGGAACCCAGCGACTACGCAATGTCATTAATAAAGGTAGTACCAATGAGGAGATACTTCAGGTCGCCAGACTTGCCTTTCAACTGGGATGGCAATCGATAAAGCTCTACTTTATGACCGGCCTGCCCACTGAGGGCCAGGAGGACCTTGAAGCAATTATTGATCTGGCTCACCGGATAAAATTAGCTAGTAAAGGGAAAAAGGTTAATCTCAGTTCTTCCACCTTTATCCCCAAACCCATGACTCCTTTTCAATGGGAACCCCAGATTACTCTGGAAGAAATGGAGGCCCGGAGGGGTTTTCTTAAAAGGGAAATTGGCAAAAAAAGGATAAACTTTAAGGGGCAAGAATCATCTTTGAGTCTGCTGGAGGGGATCCTGGCCCGGGGCGATCGGCGGTTAGCCCCGGTAATCCTGAGTGCTTTTCGTCGGGGAGCCCGCCTTGATACCTGGAGTGAACACTTTCGCTTCGATCTCTGGCAGCAAGCCTTTATTGAGCATGGTATTGATCCAAATTTTTACACCAATCGCCGCCGGGAGCCTAACGAGGTGCTCCCCTGGGATCATCTCAGCTGCCGGGTTACCAAGGACTTCCTCTGGGAGGAGGCCCAGAAGGCCCGGCAGGAGCTAACTACTCCTGACTGTCTCGAAGGTAGGTGCCTTGAGTGTGGGGTTTGTGACTTCGAAAAAATTAATCTTAAATCCTCCAAACCGGAGGATCTGGCGCCTTTAGAGGAAGAAGCGAAATCCACAACAAGGCTTCGAGCCCCTAAGTTTGAGTGGACAACCAGGGTCCGCTCCCGATTTTCCAAGCTGAGAGAGGCCCGTTTCTTAAGTCACCTGGAGCTGGTCTCCTGCTTCTCCCGGGCTGTTCGGAGGGCAGGGCTTCCCCTGGAATACTCAGGTGGGTTCCATCCTCTGCCCAAAATTAGCTTCGGACCTCCTCTTCCGGTGGGGATGGAAAGCCTGGTTGAATATGTGGATTTTAAGCTTAATGGTTCAATAAGGCCGAAAGATTTCACCGAGACCCTAAATCAGGAGCTACCTCAATTTGCCTCAGGCGGACTACGAATCCTGGAATAGCAGGAGATTCTTCTGAAATCCAGCTCTATCTTCAGCAGCATTATCCAGGTTAGCTATGAAATTCCCCTGACCGAGCTAAAGGATGCCTCCCGATTGGAGCCGGTGGTGGCTATTGAAAGATTTCTTCAATCCCCTGAGGTCTTTATTGAGCAGGAGAAGAAAGGCCGGATCCGAAAAAAAGATATTCGGCCTCTGGTTAAGAGCCTTTCGCTACGGGATGATGATAAGCTTGAGCTTGTCTTGAGAACCGGGGAGGAAGGTATTGTTAATCCGACCAAGGTGCTTAAGAAAATCTTCGAACTGGGAGATAAAGAGGCCTTGCTCCTGCGGATATTGAAGACTGAGGTAGTGTTTCAGGGAGCTTTATCCCTAAAAGGTTAAAATAGCAAGGAATAGCAGGGAATAGCAGAGGTAGATAGGAGCTAAAATGCCCAATCAACTGGTGATCAACGTTACCTCTCAGGAAACCCGAGTGGCCTTGATGGAGAATGGGGTGATCGCTGAACTCTACTTCGAACGCGCCCGGGATCGGGGAATTCTTGGCAGCATTTTCAAGGGGAGGGTGGTTCGGGTTCTTCCGGGAATGCAAGCTGCCTTCGTGGATATTGGCCTGAATCGAGCAGCCTTCCTCTATGTCTCTGATGTCTATGAGGATTTTGAGGAGTTCGAGCCTTTTCAGGAAAAAAATGAGAAAATCGAGGAAGAGACCGAGATTGTGGATACCGTGAAGATTGACCATTCCCCGAATAGTGCAGTATCTCCTTCCCAAATCCAGGATCTCCTTCGGGAGGGACAGGAACTTCTGGTTCAGATGTCCAAAGAACCTCTGGGATCCAAAGGAGCCAGGGTTACCACTCATATCTCTCTTCCCGGGCGGTATTTGGTTTTTATGCCCACAGTGGAGCATATAGGTATTTCCCGCCGAATCCTTAAAGAAGCTGAGCGCCAACGCTTGAAGGAAATAGTTAATAAGATCAAGGTTCCGGGCACAGGCTTCATTATCCGGACCGCGAGCGAAGGAGCAAGTGAAGAGGATTTCAAGTCTGATATGCAATTTCTGCTGAAGCTCTGGGACGACATCAAGAGAAAGAAAGAGCAAGCTTCGGTTCCATCAGTCATTCACCATGAGCTAAATCTTACTCTCTGGGCAGTGAGGGATCTGTTCACCGCTCAGGTAGAGAAGCTGATTATTGACTGCCCGAGGGAATACGAAAAGGTGATGGAGTTTATCGAGAACTTTATGCCCCAGCGCCGTCATCTCGTTGAGCTCTACCAGGAGGATGAGCCAATCTTCCACTACCTGGGAATAAAAATCGATGAGGCTTTGCAAAGGAGGATATGGCTCAAATCAGGAGGGTACATCATTATTGAGCAAATGGAGGCCCTCACCGCCATTGATGTTAACACCGGCCGATATGTAGGTAAAAGGAGTCTGGAGGAGACCATCCTGCAGACCAACCTTGAGGCGGTCAAGGAGATAGTTTATCAACTTCGCCTCCGCAACATCGGAGGAATCATTATCATTGACTTTATTGATATGGAAAAGGAGAGCCACCGCGAAAAGGTCTCCGGTGCTCTTAAACAGGCCCTAAAATCGGATAAGGCTAAATCCAATATCCTGAAGATCTCCAGTCTGGGATTGGTGGAGATGACCAGGGAGAGGAGCCGGGAAAGTGTGGGAAGGGCTCTAAGTGAGCCTTGTCCCTACTGCGAGGGCAGGGGATTTCTTAAAAGTAAGACCACCCTGTGTTATGAAATCTTTCAGGAGATTCGCCGGGAAGCCCCAAAGATGAAGGGCAAAAGAATCTTTGTTAATGTTCATCCCGATATTGCTGACCTTCTCTATGATGAGGAGGGTGAAGGGATCGAGGAGCTGGAGAGAAAATACTCCAAGCGGATCATCATCCGGGCCAGAGGTGACTATCATCAGGAGCAGTTTGAGGTAATGGGGTGAGCTATTTTGCCGGCAACAATTTTTGAACCACAAATTTCACGAATTACACGAAAAATTTCCCTTTGGGATTTGATTTATATCTTATCTCTTGGAATACTGGAAGCGCTTGCGGGCTCCGGGCTGACCATATTTCTTACGCTCTTTGACCCGGGAATCCCGGGTAATAAAGCCAGCCTTCTTCAGGGTCGGCCGCAGAGAGCTGTTTACCTCCAACAGGGCCTTACTGATTCCGTGCTTGATCGCATCAGCCTGGCCGGAGAGCCCTCCCCCATGAACATTGACCGAGACATCATATTGGCCTTCGGTCCGGGTTAGTATCAGGGGCTGAAGGACAACCATCCTGGAGGTAGCCCGGGAGAAATATTCCTCCAGGCTGCGCCGGTTTACTATGATCTTCCCCTTCCCCGGCATCATCCAGACCCGGGCAATAGAGGTCTTGCGTTTCCCGGTCGCGTAAAATCTCTGCTCTGCCATTCTATCTCCTTTCTGCCTGTGCGTGCCTGCACGCAGATAGGTCTCATATATCCAGGATCTCAGGCTGCTGAGCCTGATGAGGGTGCTCCCCTCCGGCATAAACCTTAAGCTTCTTCAGTAACTCCCTTCCCAGTCGATTCTTGGGAAGCATCCCCTTTACCGCCTTGCGCACTACTTCCGTTGGCCTCTTCTCCAACAGCTTCTCGGCGGTGATGCTTTTCAGACCCCCGATATAGCCGCTGTGGTGATAATAGACCTTACCCTTCAGCTTATTCCCGGTAAAGCGAACCTTATCCGCATTGATTACAATTACAAAGTCGCCGGTATCCACATGGGGGGTAAAGATGGGCTTGTTCTTACCCCGGAGAACCCGGGCAATCTCACTGGCCATCCGGCCCAGAACCTTGCCCTGGGCATCCACCAGCCACCACTTCTCCTCCATATCACTTTTCTTGGCACTAAAAGTCCTTTTAAGCATTTTCTATTACCAGTAATTTTAATACTGCTATTCCCTGCTACTCCTTGCTACTCCCTGCTACTCCCTGCTATTTTAATCTTTAATACTTAACCTCTACCAGAAATAACCCCTGCGGAGGGGCAGTACGTCCAGCCCGGCTTCGATCCTGGGCTTCTAAAACCTGCTTAAACCCGGCCACGGTAGTTTTCCCCTTTCCCACCTCCACCAGGCTCCCCACGATGCTCCGCACCATATGGCGGAGAAAGGCAGTAGCCTCTATGGTGATCTTGATAAAATCCTTTTCCTTCAGTACCGAAACTCTCTTGATCCGATGCCAGGGGTTATCACTATCGCAGTCAGCAGCCTGGAACGAAGAGAAATCGTGTTCTCCCTTTAAAAAGGAAGCAGCCTTATTCATTGCCTTAACATCCAATTGCGCGGGGATGAACCAGGAAAACCTCCGATGGAGAGCCGAGGGAAACTTCCGGTTCAGAATGATATATTGATAAACCTTGCTTTTTGCATCCCGGCGGGAATTAAAGTCTTCATTCACCTCGCTCGCGGATTCAATAACTATATCAGGGGGAAGAAGAGAATTCAAGCTCCGCAGCAGGGCCTCGAGCTCGATCCTACTATTTGTTTTAACATTAACCACCTGACCCCGGGCATGAACACCGGCATCAGTTCTGCTGGCTGCGGTGGTCTTTACCGATTCACCGGTAATTATCTTTAGCTTATCTTCCAAGACCTCCTGAATCGTAGGAGCATTTTTCTGGGTCTGCCAGCCATGATAGTTTGTGCCCTCATATTCAATGACGAGCTTGATACTGCGCACAATCTAAAGAAGTTAATATTCAAACATCAACCCGCCGAGCCAGGTGGAGTTACTGAAATCGAAGCCTTCCTTTTCGCCAAAATTATTAACCAAGGCCCTTCGGTATTCAAGAATCAGATAGGTATTATTGATCCCGTAATCCGCATCCAGTTTCCTCGCATGTTTTCGATCAAAATAATCTAATAAGAACTGAGCTCCCCCACCATAGTGATAACCCTTTTTCCCCCCATCGAAAACCTCTTCGCCATCCGTGCGGCTTTCCCGGAAGTAATAATAATCTGCTCCTCCCTTGATAAAGGGGACGAACAACTGATTTTCAAAATAGGCTAACCGATAGACCATCGAAACTTCAGCAGGAACAACCCGGAAGATATACTCCTCCCGGGATTTTTGCCCTGAAAGTTCAAAAACCCCGTGTCCGGTTTGCTGAAAATAGCCGATCCCGGCATCGAGCCCAAAGATTCCAAATCGGTGCAAGATCTGCCATCCCCATTCAACTTCGAATAAAGCTTTCCTGCTGCTTCCGTATATCAGTTCGTAGTTTGGATCGATATCCTTAGGGTTATAAGAAGCTCCCTTCAGCTCAACGGAGAAATTCTGGGGAGACTCAGCCACCGCCAAGGAAGAAAGAACCATTGGTAAAAAGAAGAGCGGGATAACAGCTAAGACCTTTTTAAAAGCTCCTTTCCATCTAACCAGCCAGATTAATGAGAAAAGTAATAAGCATAATAGAAAACACTTCTGGATAAGGGTAGTCTTAATCAGAAATAGACTCAGGGCGATAAGGGGGATAAGCAGCAGCCTTATCAGGGCCTTGAGGGTCTCACTTTTAGAGATATAATCTGCCAGAAGAGGACTGAATTGATAATACCAGGATAGGAATTTCCTTCCCGGGCCATTGGTCAGTAGATACATATCCCTGAATTCCCTGAGGGTCTTTACATACCTGGACTGATAAGACCCAAAAACTGCGGTGGCAATGAAGCAGCCGCCTTTTTCACTGGTTAGATCCCGTAATCCGATTACAACCTGAGGAGTGGCCGTTATTCCTCCCCCCGCAAAAAGCTCGCTCTCATTGGTCTCTTCCTCATCATATGCAGAAATAGCGAAGGCATAAGGGATATAATTATTAAGGTCGATTATAATAACACTACTGAGATCTCCTGGCACGTTTATTGGGTTATCGTAGTTATCGTATTCCGCCGGAACAGTTGTGCCCAGCGGAAAATTAGTAATAATAATATCTTTTGCAATATAAATAAAGTAACCAGCAGTATCGTCGTCTCCTGTGTCTTTTGGGTTCCAATCCAAAAACACCTTTTCATCCCCAGGCTCAGCGGTAAGACCGGAGGGATCCGGTGGATCAATAGTGTCAACCCTAATGGTTACATTATCTGACCCCGTTTCTTCCGGTGATACAGTAGTATCGGTTACATAAATATTAATTGTGTATTCTGCATCATCTCCTAAATTACCTGGCAAAATATCTATAGATTTTGTTACATTTGCTACGTATGAACCAGATTTAAGTTCGGTTCCAGTATCTTTGCTATCCCCATCTCGACGGATAATGTAACTATCACCTCCATTCGCCTTCCATTCTATTTTTGAATGCCCGCTCCCATCCGGATCCACTATAGGATCAGGATCGTCCTCATTTATCACTGTGCGGCTGACGGAGGTAATATCTACCACAGGTAATGCAGCAAGGCTAATTCCGGGGAAAACAAGGATGACTGCTATCAGGAGAGTAAAAAACCCCGTTAGAAGCTTCCACGAGGCTTTAGTCTGCCTGAGTCCGCCTGAGGCGGATAAAGAATCTGAAAACTGTCCATCTCCGTGGCAAGCCACGGTGCTTTCTAAAAGGGTAAACATAATTTGGTGATGGAAGTTTCTTAATCCCATAGCTTTCCTCTTATATAAGAAAATATACTTTGCAAATAGTTCAAAAATTATAATATCACTAAATCTCAAATCGGTCAAGGAAATTGCAAAATAGCCG
>JAUWWP010000401.1 GCA_030616835.1 Deltaproteobacteria bacterium
ATTATTCATAACCCTGATGATGAACTGGCCTGGAAGCGGGTGGTAAAGCTTTATCCCCGGATCGGAGGCCGAACCGCCGATAAGATCTGGAGATATATCTCCTCTAAGGAGAATAGGCTGAAGGCGGCCCGGGACCAGAAGCTTCTTTCCCAACTTCCGCGAGGAGCCGAGGAAGTGTGGAAAAGATTCCTATCCCTTCTAAAGAGCCTGCAGGCACCGGAGATTCTTAAGTTTCCCGGCCAGATGATCCAGGTGGTGATGGAGGAAGGCTACGGTGAATATCTGCAGAATGTGTACCCCAACTACCAGTCAAGGTTGGAGGATCTGAATCAGCTCAGCAATTTTGCCCTCCAGTATGACTCCCTGGAGAGCTTCCTGAGCGAGCTCGCACTGCTAAGCAATGTCACTGCCGAGGATGTAGCCGGCAGGGAAGAGGATGAGCTGGTAACCTTGAGTTCGGTTCACCAGGCCAAGGGACTGGAATGGAGAGTGGTACTTATCATCTGGTTGTCTGAGGGCAGGTTTCCGGCAGCAAAAGCCCTGAATGATCCCGAGGGAGAGGAAGAGGAGCGGCGTCTCTTCTATGTGGCAGCGACCCGGGCAAAGGACGATCTTTATCTTTGTTATCCTCTGATGCTTCAAGAGAGCAGGTATCAGAGCATCCTGTCAAGGCCCTCCCGGTTTATTCAGGAACTCTCCGAGACTACCTATGAGCAGTGGCAGATCGATGAGGAAGAAGGCTGGGATCCTCTGGAATCGGAAGGAGAGGAGCTTTATTAATCAGGGAAATTACTTAAGGGATGATTGATTGGCCGACTTTGGATATCTCTTCTTCCAAGATATCCCCTACCAGCATTATCTGACGATTACCGGAAGGAAAGCCAATGATCTTGGTCAGCCCATGGGAGTAAAACAGAGGTCTGGTTATCCTTGAGCCTTTCTGGAAAAAGGCTCCCTTCCTTTTTATTCTCCGACCTACCTCTTGAAACACCGAGAGAGAACTCAGACCATCGGAGTAAAGGAGCTGCAGCCGACGGTTACCTCCGATGAAGGATACGGTAATATCTCTGAGAACAAAGCCGGAGGGAAGATAAGTCGGAAGCAGGACTTTCTCCCCGAAAAGTCTCTCCGCCGCGGGGAGCTCAAGATTGGCCTTTTCCTCCACCTCTCTAACGGCTGCTTTTGGGGGGATCCGGAGCTTAAAGTCCTCTCCAGATAAATTAGGGGCAAAATCTATTTTAGAATAAGTGCTCACCAGAGCTAATTGGCCTTCGGGGCTATAAATTTCGGTCTTAAGGGGCAGGCCCGAATCCTTATCCACCCAGATCCAATGCCTTGGCCGGTTTGCTATCCTCGGCTGGAGGGTAACTATGAAGACAGATCGGTTAACCAAGCGTTGTTTTCCCCCAACCTTCACATAATAATTTTTTTGCACGAGCTGAATATTCTTGTTTGTCTTTTGCTTATCCTCATCAGGGTTTTCCTGGGTCCTTTTGATGACGAGGTGGTGGGCAGGAATATATCTCCACTGGTATTTGCCATCCTTGAGGACAACCTCGGTGCTTTCCCCGGAAGATGAAATGGTTTCCTTTTTCCCCAGATTGGGGATAAGTTGGCTCACCTTAACTCTGCTGACATTAGGGTTAGGCACTTGGAAAGAGATAACCACCTGGCTTCCCTGGAAGGTCACCCTTATTTTGGAATTGCCCATCTTATTTAGGAGCTCCGAGGCAGCGATCTCCTCTGCCCGGGCCGAAGTAGCAGTTAGAAGGCAGGCCAGGGCTAAGATAAGCAAAGTGCCTTTATTAAGCTTAGTTTCTCTCATTTTTCCTCCAGATAATAACTGACAGTTGGCAGATCTCCGATAGTGTTTTCGGCTGCCCGGAAGGTATGTTGATACAGGTAGATCTCAATACTTTCGTAATCCGCGGAAATTGGTGACTTCTTCTGATTAAAGTAATAGAATGTCCCCAGGCTTAACAGGATCAATGCAGTTGCCAATGAGCCTGCCAGAAGGGGACGAGGACGAAAAAGCTCTCCTAACCTTACTCTGATCCCCTCCAAGTATTCTTTTTTCGTGAAAGAAACTGGCTCCCCCTGGGCCTTCAGCCGCTCCAGGATCCTTTGAGAAAAACTTGGAACAGCCAGGGGCTCGGGGGAGTAAAAGGAGCCCTGCTTTACCAGAGTGCGGAGATTGGAATAGGACTGTAGAACCCTTTTGCACCTGCTACATTGCCGGAGATGTTCTAAAAGCTCCTCAGTCTCCTGCTTACTGGTTTCATTATCAATATAAGCCGAGATCAATTCATGATATTGCTGGCACCCCATAGCTACCCCCTATCAGATATAAGAGTTTAATTTATCCTGAAGCTCCTGACGGGCACGATGAAGTCGGGAGCGCACTGTTCCAACTGGACAATCGGTGGCCTCGGCGATCTGTTCGTAGGACATATCCTCCAGCTCGTGCAGGAGAAAAGCGATCCGGTGCTTCCGGGAAAGGGAGGTAACCGCATCTTTTATCCCCTCGTTCAGCTCCTTAACCATCAGTGCATTTTCGGGATTGCTTACTTTCCCGTCAATGAAGCCGGGGTTAAGCCCTATCTTATTAACCAAACTGTTCTCTTCCAGGAGCACAGGAGTATTTGCGGATAGGTAATTTAAACAGGTATTTATCGCAATTTTGCGAAGCCAGGTATAAAACGAAGACCTTCGGCCAAATTTCTTAATTGCTGCAAAAGCCTTCAGAAAGGTTTCCTGAGCGAGGTCTTCAACCGCCTCGGCGTTATTGGTTAGCCGATAAATCAGGCTAAAGACCCGGCGCTGATACTTGATGATCAGCAGCTCGAACGATTGCCGATCCCCCTTCTGGCTCTTTCTGACCAGAATTTCATCGGATTCCGCCAAAGCTAATCCCTCCTATAATAGACAAATAACTCTTTCAGAAGTTCCCAACTGCAATGCGCCCAATAGCAGATTGTAGATTATAGATTTTAGATTTCAGCCCAAATAATGCGTTAATGTAGGGGTTCAATTTGAGCCTGTTCAATATTAAATGCCGATTACATCACTCCACTTTCCAATTTTACTGTGTTGGAAGATGATATCTAAAGTCAGAACGATGTCGTGCTCGATAACGTGGATAAGCACATTGTCATGCCC
>JAUWWP010000012.1 GCA_030616835.1 Deltaproteobacteria bacterium
ACGAGATTACCCTCTCGACCGGGCACCAAACCTCGGCCTCGGAACAGCTCGCAACCGCCATCTCCGAGGTTAGCGAGATCGCCAGCCAAGTCGAGGGGGGGGCCAATGAGATCGAGTCCGCTATCGGGAAACTCAGGAATTTTGCGGAAGCTCTCCGGACCACCGTGGAAGGAGGTAATTCAACCCACAAGAGATCCTGAATTTTATATAGGTATTGTTTCCCCAGATTTGTGACGCTTATCTGAGGTGGATTGACGAGGTGGTCGGGCAATAAAGACGGGCTATTTATCTATTGGGCCCACAGTCTGCGCTATCCGGAGTAGCTGGTTATCCTCCAAGCCCAGCAGTTTCGATACCTTTCCATATCGGACAAGCCCGAACACACATGACCCTATGCCGAGAGAGGCGGCTTCGAGGTAGAGATTCTGGACCATGCATCCGATCTCGATGTCCGCCCAACGGATCGTTCTCTTGCCGCCCAGCCTCCTCTTCACATTGGCCACATATAGCGCGATCATGGCGGCTTTTTTAAAGCCGGGTTGGATAGGCACCTTACTCCGGATGTCCTCTGATAAAACCCGCACGAGCCGGTGCTCCTTCGTCTCATACCGGTACACGCCTCCGGGCAATGCCGAGAACACATCGACCGGGTAAGCCGCGAGAGCCGAGGGAGTTGTGCGACGGCCGTTGGGGCGGTTGACTCCGGTCATGGCCCAGAGTAGGCGCGAGAGTTTCTCGGGGGAGAGGGGCGTGTCCGTAAAGGAGCGCATGCTTTTCCGATTAACAAGCGCCTGATCCAGTGTGAAGGTGCTGTTTTTTTCAAAGGCGGGAAGCTCGATCACTTCCGGGCCGGTGACCTCTTGCCGGGAAGTGCCCGGCTCTGAGGGAATCCCCTTTTCCCGCGAGCACGCTATCTCGGCAGCGAACAAACCGATGCCTAAAACAGCCGCTTTTTCCAGGAACTTTCGTCTTTCCATGTTCATTGTTACATCTCCTTCCTGACTAAAAAATTCATAGAGCTTGCCAGGGAACACAAATCAGGCTGATTCCAACCAGGCTCGGATCGCATTTTCACGCTTCGTCAGAGCCACCATCTCCTCATCACAGCGCAACAAGCTCCACGCCGAGCCGCCATACCGTAGCAGAATGTCTTTCAGAGACACCGCGTAGTAGAGATAGACCCGCAAGGAGTTTTGGGGGACGGAATAATTGTAAGCGATGTATTCTTTTGAAAGAAAAACATTCTTTAGAATGAGGAGTGCTTCCAGTAAAAGGTTCGCTTTATCTTTTAGCCCCTTGGAGCCCCATAATTTGATGAGTTTTGGTGATACCGCCTGGGAGGTGCTTTTGTAATTTAAGATTTGCTCCCGGGCCCAGGTTATCATTTTCCGGTCGAAATCATGCGGTCTGATTTTATCTAAAAGATCATCCAAAACGGCTGCTTGCAGCAACTCCCGGGCTAAAGAGAGCGTGAGATAAACCGGCCGGGCAACACCCCATTGGCTGATGCGACGTTGCAGTTGCTCCCAATCTAACTCGTCTTGGTAATGCTGGATAGCCTTTACAATGTCGCAGAAGTGTAAAAGCCCGGTAACGAATGCATTTCGAAAGGCAGTATGTAAACACAAATGCAGCAGTAAGTCCTCAGGGGATAAAACCGAGACGGGTATGCCGACTATCGTGATCGGACGGGATCTTTCCCACAGGCATTCCGTGTCGATATTAAAAGGAGAAGTCGGTCCGATACTCCAGTGAACTTCTACCACCACCCCCTTGTTTGCCGGCACGTAGGCAAAGTTACCAGCTCTTTCCGCAATCCAGCTTTTATTCGTATACGCAAACGGACCATAACCATATCCTAATCCGAACATCTTCTCTTCGACTTCCGGTAGATCCTCTTTTTTGACCAACAGGTCTATGTCACTCATTGGCCTGAGCGCTATATTGCCATATACAACTTCTGCCAGGTGCGCTCCTTTTAGCGCAATAACCGGGATGCCATCGTTCTGTAATGCCCTGAGCACTTCCGAAAGTTGATGATAAAGACGAAGGTTTTCCAGAGCGCTAAGGAGATATTTTTCTCGCAATTCTTGCAAAATGCTGGCGGAAATACTTATGCCTGGCCCGAGTACTTTTGCCGATTGGTAGAGCAAAGGAAGGACACCATGCCAGGCCGATTGCTCAATTACCCTATCCCAATCAGAGGGCGATAGCTGAAGGAGCCCGGCAGTGTTTTTTTCGTCAGTCCCCGTGCGCAGGTAATAGCGTAAAACTTTTATTAGTTGATCCATTCGAATGCCTGATACCTCTTAAATAACTTTCACTTGTAATATTGGGCCTGTTTCTCAAACAAGTGCGCATAGGTACCGCCGCGTTGAACCAATTCTTCATGCGCGCCGCTTTCGATTATCTTTCCGCTGCCCAGCACATAAATACGGTCTGCCATTCTAACCGTCGAAAACCGTTGACTGATGATAATGGCAATCCGGCCTTTGGTCAGTTGGCGAAACTTTTTAAAAACCTCGTATTCGGCCTTAGCGTCCAAAGCACTGGTCGGTTCGTCAAGCACGATTATCTGGGAATTGCGCAGGAATGCCCGGGCCAGCGCTACTTTCTGCCACTCGCCAATGCTCAGTTCCTCCCCGTCCTCAAACCACTTGCCTAGCATAGTTTCGTAGCCCCGAGACAAACCTGTGATAAAATCATCAGCGCCCGAATGCTCGGAAGCAGCTACAATCCGTTGATCATTGGGCGCCAGGTCAATATTCCCGAACCATATGTTCTCACGGGCACTCAGATGATACTGGGAATAATCCTGGAAAATAACGCTGAATTCGCGCCGCAGCGCCTCTACTTCAAACTGGCTTAGATCGATCCCATCGAGGGTGATGATCCCGTCGGTAGGGTCGTAGAGCCGGCACAGTAGCTTGATCAAAGTCGTTTTACCCGAGCCGTTTTCACCCACCAGTGCCACCACTTCCCCCGGCCGAATTGTCAAGTTGATATCTTCAAGCACCATCATGGTGCCAGTTGGGTACTTAAAGCTCAAATGGTCAAATACTATGCCGGTTTGCATGATTCGGGGAACGGGCTCGGGATGTGGCGGATCGATGACATTTGATTTCAGATCGAGGAACTCAAAGAGATTGGAGAGAAACAGGTTATCTTCGTAAAGGTCTGCCAGAGAACTCAACATCTGCCTGAGGAAGCCCAGTCCGCGCTGAAAAGCCTGGTAATACATGACCAGATCGCCTAGGGTGATAGAGCCCTGCACCGCACGAAATGCAATAAACCCTAATGAGCCAAATATCGCCAGGGCACTGCCAGCCTGAGCAACAAACTCCGCCACGGAACGTCTGGTGGCGATCGCGAGTCTTTCGCGGCGGAGTTCTTTCCGTAAGTCTTGAAAGCGGCGCATGAGAAGGGATGCCAAACCGAATATCCGGACCTCCTTGGCGTGTTCGTCTCCGGTTAGTATCCAATTAAAGTATTGAGCTTCTCTCTCCGCCGGCGTCCACTTACGCTGCCAGCTAAACAGCTTGCCGGCATATTTTAATCGCACGAGGATTCCAGGAACGACGGCGGCGAAGAGAATTGCCGCAACAGCCCAATGGAACGAGACCAGCAAGGCGGCCATCGCCAGCAGGGAGATTCCGCTCTGGCCGACCGCTACCAGGCCGTTAATGATTCTGGTAGGCCGGAAGGGAGCTTCTTGCTGGGCACGGTGAAGCGTGTCGTAGTACTGGGGGTTCTCATAATATTCCAGATCCACCTCAATGGACTTGGAATGGAGAGTATCGTACATTCTATCGGCTACCACCTGACCTTGCGCCTCACTGACAAGGTCGGCTATTGAGCTGCAGAGAGCACCGAGCAGGGTTACTGCCCCCATGAGGCCAATCCACAGTGCCGCTTGCCAGAAGACCTCTCCCTTATCGGGTGCTGTCAGACCTGTGGCAACTGCGTCTATCACCAATTTCATAAGATAAAGCGTTAGAAGCGGGAGCGTTCCCTGCACAGTAAGGAGCAGCACGCTGGCTATTGTCCAGCCAGGTCCGCTTTGCCAGACGAGGCGCAACGCCCGCCCGAGTAGTAAGGAGCGTTTATTTTTAGGTCTTGCTGATCCGTCTATTCGCATGGCTAAGTTTATATTAGAACATAATTCCGATATGAATCGAAAGCAATAAGACCCTCTAATCTGTTGAGGGTCTTATCATTCAGGCTGGTTCAGGTATCAGATATTCTTAGGGTAGCGATGCCTCGTTGAAAAGCAACCTAAAGGGGCGCCGTATTTGCCATTGGTTTTGTTTGGGCAGGCGGCGGCCGAGAACACAATGCCCGATGACTAACTGCAGCTCTGTGCCATTAGGTCGGCTAAAAGAAAGAATTCGCGTTTTAACCAAGGCGGGTAGCCATAGTCGGAAGATGTCTGTTCGGGCCAGTCGGTGATAGACAGGGTGGAGGAGCGTGGAGATCTTTACCTCGATCAGGTGTGTTGCTCTAACTGCGGTTACATATAATCGCCCGATCAATCCCCCGTATATGCGTAGTCGCAAGTTTCTCCTTTGTGCGCAAACCACACGCCCAAGCACCTGGTCAGGGGTAAGGAGCCACGGATCATCATAAGGGTTATTGTCTCCCCGTGTTCGGATCCCCTGCGAATCAATTGAGACTACGCGGTGAGTAACTTTACGGCTGAGCCCAGGAGGATTAAAGACGATTACATCTCCGGGCCGGATCGTGCGGCCATGATAAGGAATGATTTGCAGTCCATCCAAAGTCCTAAAAGTAGGATTCATACTCGGACCGGTATATATTTTAAATGTATAAGGGTCGTCAGGCATATTAAAGAACCTTTTCCATTTCCTCCCAGAATTGACCGGAGCGGCTGACGCGAAGAATGTATCCCGGAATTGCCTTGGCTATTTCACAAGCATTACTAAAGCTCTTCATTTTGGAGGTCATTTCCTCTTTGCGATCCAGAGTTGCCCTATTGCGAAGAGCTATACATGATTCCGATTGGCTGACTAATAGGGCTGTCTGTCCCTGCCCTGCGGGTATAACTTCATTGGTCTCTGCCTGCTGCAGAAAGAATATCGCGGCCAGCGAAAAATATCGCTGGACATTCCATGTCCTCTCGGTACTTCGCCACAGGTAATCACTCCAGGTGGGGAAGGGGTGCGCCAGGTATCCGTTCTTATTATCTCTTACGACGATTGTTTCATCATCGCACAGGGAGTGCCAGGGATGAGGAATACGGCGGCAGCAAGTTGATTTACCTATGTCTCCCGGAGCCGCCAACAAAACTCCAATGCCGTTTCGTTCAACAAGGGCGGCGTGAAAAGACATCCCTCCCCGGTGTTGAGCCTGCTGATAAATGGGAAAAAGAGAAAACCACATTATCAGAAAGTTCATAATTTGATCTTCCCCAAGCCCGACTTCACAAATTATGTCAGGAAGATGACTGTGTGACCAGAATCGGAGCCATTTTCGGCCGTGGGCCTTCCAGCCGGTTCGGGGAAGATCCTTCTGTATTTTCGAGGCAAGCCCGCATACCAGCTTTCTAAAGCCCCGCTCACTTGATTCTCTCCTGGTGAAGATCAGTTTTGGGTATTCCTCTGTTCCACAAGTTTTCAGCTCCATTATCGTGGCCAGTTTCTTTACCCATTCCCTTGTTTCCGGAGTTGCAATGAAATGCCATCCCTGACCATCCGCCAGTCTCAGTTTATATCGATTTTCTCCATTTATCATGGTCTTATTCTCATAACAATCACCGACCGGTTCCAATACGACACAAACGTATTGCGCCCATCCCCGAACGACATGTAGTCCCAGTGGGAGAAGTGACGGGAACACATAGTCCAGTTGCACCGGTTCCCGTTCTACACGGCCCATGAACAAATAACCCTTCGTCTAAATCAACCAATTTAGGCTCCATATACTCCATCACTTTTTTCTCTTTTTTCTTCATCACACTTACGCCCTTTTGTTTAAAACCATCGATAAGTACTTTCCTACCATTAACCTGGCACAAAACCAGGATAAATCAATAAAATAAATGCTATTTTAGTTATTATTTTGCATTGGTTTTGGAGCTATTCGGCTCTCCGGAAAAAGTCCTCGATTGCGCGCCTCCTCACAATACCAGGATGAAGCCCAGAGATTTTTACTGATATAATAGTTATAGGCAAGACAGTATCCCAGGCAAATCTTCTTCATGAGGCAATCACTACAGGTCCCCTCAAAACGATCGGGAACGCCCTCTCTGATTTCAAGCAAAACATGATTGTTGTTCCAGAGATCCTCCAGACGATCCGTATCCGCATGCCCGTAGACCAGCTCAGGCACCGTTTCTCCAATCCCGCACATAGCGTATGATCCGTTGGCTAAAACACCGAGTATGCCCAGAATTCCGCAAACTCCGCATCCATCCTCATTCCCACCTAACATTCTTCCCAGAGGGCGGAAAGCTATCGGGTGACCATAGATAATGCGCAGATTTGTTGAGTCCGAAAAGCCATTTTCCACCCACCTCCCTAAATCAATTAGCTCTTCTATGCTAAGAGTCTCTCCTGCTTGGTGCATTTCCTTCCCTCGGGCGATAGGCTGCAGGATATTGAACTTGACCGAACCGGCACCTAACTTTTCACCCAGTCGTACAATCTTCTCCATCTGATCCTGATTGCGGCGCAAGACGGTCATAATGATCTGGGGCATGATGCCAGCAGCTACCAGATTCCGGATTCCCTGCTGGGCAGTCGCGAAGCAGCCGTCCACCCCCCGCACCCATTCGTGAGTTTCAGCATCCGCTCCGTCCAAACTCACCGAGACAAAAGGGTTTTTACATTTAGCCATTTTCCGGGCCAGCTCGGGCGTGCACAGGACTCCGTTGGTCTCCACAATTAGGCTGAGCCCTTCCGCTTGAATTTGTTCCAGGATTTCATAGATCTGCGGATGCAGCAATGGCTCACCGCCAGTTAGTTTAACTGCGGAAAGCCCCAGTGGTTTTGCCTGATCTATTATTGATCGGAAAAGATCCAAAGGCAGCGCAGGATAAGAACGGCCTTGGGCCTGATATTTGGGTTGAATCCAGCAATGGGAACACCGAAGATTACACCCTTCGGTCAGGTAAAAGTATATTTGATTCAACGAATACTTGCTCTTATCATTTTCAGTTGGTTTTTCTCTGGGCATAGTCATTACCAAGTAAGATATAATTCATTATACGGTAATTTGCTATATTTTACAATATCCTTCCCCTAAACGTAAGCATCTAAAATTAAGGGACGGGCTTCATTTCCTCGCCCTTCGGGACGGACTTCGTCCTCCTCAGGGACTCGGAAACAGGCCGCATTCCTGAGGAGCGAACCCTGAGCTTAGCGAAGGGGAGCGTCTCGAAGGATACGGCCAGTTAAGGCAAATGTTATTCTAATCTTATTTATGGTTCGGTGATAATTATGGGCGTCTTCCCTTAATATTAATAAATGATGCTTCCCTCCCAAACGGTTTTTCCTTGAATAGCAGTGATCCGGCAGGATTAATCGATTCCTGGAAGTTTTCCCTCTTCTTCGAGGAATCGCTTGAGGCAATCATTAGGGTCTGGGTGATACTCACTACCGGTAATAGTGTAAGCCGGGGCAGGACAACCACCCGCACAGTAGTTTATATAATCGCACCCTCGGCAAAATTCAAACTCGCTCAAAGAAATACTTCTTCGTTCCCGGAGCTTCTTAAGGTCAGGGTGATTCTGCCATACCTCCTGGAGGTCATCCCTATTGATCCGGCCCAACTCGATGTGGCTAATTTGTATGCACGGGACCATGACTCCGTCTGCCCGCACGGCAATCTTTTGCAGCACTCCCCCGCATGATGTAAGACGGCCACGCCCCGGTATGCGTTCTTTTCCATTACGACGAGCCTGTTCCATCTCCATCCAGTTATGGGCCTCTGCCAAAGGGCCGGCCATGGCCTGGATGCGGCCATGGTATTTCTTATTGAGCCTTAAAAGTGTTTCCATGGCAAGAGAACGTTCCTCAACGTTAAGCTGTATTTGCCCGGCATCCTGACGGCAGAGCCCCATATGACCAGCAGAGTTGGTCGAAAAACCGGGAAGTCCGATCTCTTCCAATAGCAGCCTGGCAACTTCTTCCAGGTTTCTGACATTTTGTTTGTGGATCGTAACCCGGACAGTAACAGGAACATTATGTTTCCGGAGAACCTTGATCCCATCTATCGCCTTCAAAAAGCTTCCCTTGCCTCTAAAAGAATCATGGACTGTCGGAGTTGAGCCGTCAATTGAGACCTGAACTTCCTCACATCGTCCGGTTGAAGCCAGCAATTCTGCCAACTCATCAGTAATCAACGTCCCATTGGTCAAGATACTGAATCTCATTCTGTTCAGGACAATACCCTCTATCAGTTCCTTCAGATCACTGCGGAAAAAGGTCTCTCCTCCCTGAAGGCAAACCCGCAAGACAGCATATCTGCTTAACTCCTCAAAGAATTTAAGCCATTCTTCGCTGGGCAGGTCCGGCCCTACATCACCTGGACTTGTGAAATGACTACAATATTTGCACCGCAGGTTGCATCTGTTTGTTATCGACAGATCCACCGATCTTGGAGTTCTCATTAACTTCATAGTTATATTATTCCTGGATTTCGTAACCCGCTAACCCCTCTTTTAGCAGGGACTCAATGAATTTTTTGACATGATCTTCTACCTCCTCCGGCGTATTTTTGCAGATCTCACGCAACTTTGACAGGATATCGGCAATAGTATGTTTGCCATCAAGGTGTTTCCAGACAAACACACTAACCGGGTTAAGGCCAAAGCCCTTACCCGCCTCCGGATCAAAAAGAATGGCCCAATCATCAAACTCTTCTCTGAGCACAACCATAGGATTGGCTACTGGTTTAGCGTCGAGTTTCATAATTTGCCTTTAAAATTAAGAGTTGGGAGTAGGTAAAGGACTCAAAGCTTTACTTTTCTTCCCGGCTACGATGTAGGTAAAATCGCTGGGAATAATTCCCTGGGTTATAATGCTTCGCTCGAAATAAGAGAGTAAGCGAAGCACGGTTGCATCTTCCTCTTTTTCCGGGTCGAAATTGTCCACGATGTCCTCCAGCAGGTAATAGAGAATAGTCCCGCCGTAATCAATTCGCTTAATTATCCTGAAGAGGTCTTCGATCAGGGGAATAATCTCACTGGAGCAAGGTGCCTCGGAGGGGTCTTTTTCCTCCAGGAATTCAAGCGAGGGCCGGGCAATCTTTTCCTTGAGATCTTCCCGAAACCTCCCGCCCCGGCGGCGATAGCGTTCGGGCAGGATGGCCAACAGATCATTCATAATCGTTAATTGCCTTTCCGTCCACTGGAAGCGAGAAGGCCCCACATATTCAGAAACGAAAAATATCCCCTGGGATTTAAGAGAATTGTTGACCTCACCCAAAAGGTGCTTTAAGTTCTCCACATGATGCAGGGTCATCGATGAAAATACGACATCGTATTTTTCTCTTTCCAGGGTAGTCAAGTTCAGGTCACCCTGACGGTAATTAACATTTTTCAAACTTGACTCGGCTGCTTTAGCTTTCGCAATTGCAAGCGCTTCCGCGGATATATCAATGGCATCATACTCCCGGCAGATACCCAAGGCGGCGGCATGTCTTTCCAGTCCTCCGTCACCACAGCCCAGGATTAACCCCCTTTCTCTCTCTTCCTTGATAAAATTCTGGAAGCTATAGGTCAGCCAGTCAATGTCAGGATTGGCCGAGATTAGCTGATTTATGTGAAACCGCTGAAGGGTAGGGTGATCCAGCCAGTTATGGATCCTGCCTTTCTTTCTGGCCTTCTCGCCCCACCATTTTCCGGCCCTTTCTGCCCGCTGAAGATAACTGTCCATTAAATTTTAACCCAGGTTATGCGTGAACATACATAAGAAGGGTTCGAGGGAGAAAATAGGGACAGCGCCCGTTTTATCTTCAATTCAAATGCGACCCAATTTGCTCAGTTGCCAATATCAGAGAGGATGATCTTCGCAAAGGTCAAGAGCAGACCCCTTGCTATTTCTCATTTACCGATTTTCTTATATGCCTTACTACATTCTCGGGAAAGGCCTTCCAGTGCAATCCAGGCATCATTCTTCGTCCCTTCTTGAAGTATATAGTTAAAATCCTGGCAAAGAGGGATAACCAGCCGCTTGAGAATATGCTCCGGTGAAGGCTCATGTCTTTTTAAACTGTGCTCCAATAATGCGCCGTAATGACCGATGGCTCTCTTCACAAAGTTTTTCATTGGATAATCTCCGTTCCCCCTTTTTGTATCATTATTTCAAACTCTCCTTTCCTAATATTGCAGGAATAACCCAGAGAGTGTAACATCGCCAGGGCTACTTGTTTTTTTCTTTTGCCAGATAGACCCTCTCTTAAGGAAAAGCAGCCCTCACCGCCGGTTATCAGGGTATGACGGTCAAATTCCACCATCAGTGTGGGATCTCTCAATACCGGAGGATTTCTTTTGATAAATTCCAGAAACGCCCTTTTCTTACAAGAGAACTCTTTAGATTCGGAGTCCTTGCGGAAAGAAACAACAATCTTTGCCGGGCCCAGGACATTCACCAGAGTTTTCAGAAAGACCTCGATCTTCTCATCAGGAATTTCAAAGGCCAAACCGCTAGGAGTTGTCCCGATGTAAATCTCAGGTTCTTGATTAACCCAATCTCTTAAAACCTTCTCCACAGCTCCATCAACCAGGGAAGGTGAATATTCCCTGCGGGGATATACCCTCCTCCAGACCTGTGCTACTACTTCATCAGAAATTTTAACATTTCTGTTACCCATAACAACACCTCCAACTTGACAAGATCATAACCATTCTCCAAAGCTTGAGTTTTCGCTGACCACTCTCTTCATCCTCATCCATAATAGAATTTCGTAATCTTCCAGTCAACTAAGATCCCTCCAGTAAAATAGGACAAAATAGGGGACAGCGCCCGATTTATCTTCAATTCAAACTGCATCATTTGCTCATTTGTCAATAATAAAGATTTGACCCCCCCACCCCCCTTCTGAAGGTAGTTATTCATTTAAGTTTTATCACCTACGGCAATCAGATAGTATTCCCAATCGGAGTCCGGAGCCGAGTAGATTATGCCCTTTTTGATCTTATCAGAGTAAGCATTCTGATTTTTCTCGTCCAGCCCGGAATTTCGCAGTACCGTCCTTACCCTTTGTAGATAATCATCCCAGTACCCCTCGGGGAAATGATAGTCAAATCTCTGCTCAACCATCTCCAGATGGGAATTAGCCTCATCAAGGGTAAAGCCGGCCTCCTCCATTAGCTTACGCACCTCCGGGGCACTGTAGCAGTGAACCCTTCCCCTCGGTTTCTCGCCAGAAGTTGTGCTCAAGCTTACTGAGTTTAGAAACTCTCGAAAGCCCTTCTTATGGAGCAGATTATAGAACTGAAAATATCCCTTTCCTCCTTTTTTTATAACTCGATAGGACTCTCTGAGGTAATTAAAGGCATCTTCCCGGTCCAGATGAACCAGCACGATTTGGAAAAAGACCCGGTCGAATCTGCCTTCGGGGAAGATACGAAGGTCATTGGTGGTGAGCTGCTGAAGGTGAACGTTACTCAGGTCTTTCAGTCTTTCCCGGGCAAATCCCAGCATCCGGGAGGAAACATCAACTCCGTAGAACTCCCGGCAGTGAGGGGCAATATGCCGGGCCAGCCTCCCCACCCCTACTCCAACCTCCAGAACCGAATGATCGGCAGTAATACCCAGGCTCTCGATTATCACCCGGGCAGTGGGTTCTCCGTGGAGATCCAGGCTTTCCTCGGTAGCCGGCAGGCCGAAGGGAAGCCCGGCCACCCCGTAGCATGCTCCTTCCCTGGTAGCGGCCATATCGTCCCAGAACTCCTGATAGCTTCCTCCCGGCTCGGAAGAAAATCTCGGCTTTAGACTCTGGCTAATCTCATCAAGCCTCTCAATCTGGGGCTGGTGCCTTTCTTGAATCTCCTGGCGAAGGGAGTCGAATTCCTCCTTCAGGCCTACCCGGAGGACCTTCTCAATCAATAGTTTTAGCTTTGAGCGAATACCCATAAATGGATTAAATCCAAATGCCAAAATCCAAATGTCAAATGAATGACAAATGACTAAATGTCAATAGATAGGATTCAAGTCCCTGCTATTCCCTGCTACTCCTTGCTACTCCCTGCTACTCCCTGCTACTCCCTGAATTTTTATTGACTTATAGATAGATTCCAACTCGGCAGTATTCTCTTCGATGCTTTTAACCGGGGGAATACCCTTTTTCAGTTCAGCTATCAGCTCTGGCTTGTCTATCATAGATTTAATTTTATCTCTTAAGTTCTCAGAATCTCCAACCTTAAATAAATAGCCATTTACTCCATCCTGAACCAATTCGGCCATCCCTCCGATATTGGAGGTAATTACAGGAATCTTGGCCATAAATGCCTCGTGGATGGTCAGGGGAGAGTTCTCCCACCAGATCGAGGGGACTACAATCATATCTACTTCAGAGAGTATTTTCGCAATATCTTCGTTGGCGAAGCCACCCAGGAACTTTATCCGGGGGCTTTTGACGAGCCTTTCGATCCGGGAGAAATATTTGGGATCGACTTCAGGAGAGCCATAGATCCGAAGCTCGCCCCGCTCATCATTTAATTTATTAAAGGCTTCGATGAGCAGGTGGACTCCTTTATTCTCAGTAATCGTTCCGATAAAGCCAAAGCGGAGGTGATCTGAGCTCTTCGGGGTAAAATTCTTGAAGGGGAGTTGATTAAATCCATAATCTGAATGGATGATTTTCTCTTGATTGACCCCTGCTGCCAGGAACTTCTCCCGCAAGAATCGGGATGGGGCGATCACTAAATTGGCCATATTTAGCACCCCCAAGAGATATTGCAGGCGGAAATAGGTGAGGGACCCGGTTGCCTCGGGATAGGAGGATTTTAAAAGTGACTTTATATTGGGTATACCCTTCTTGGCCCAGTGAAGCAGCTTCTGGATCATCTGCCTTGATGGTTTCGGAAGGAAGGAAAAGGAATCACTGACATAGTAGATAAAGGGAACCGCGCTGCCGCAGGTCAGACAGCTGATTCCCCCCTCCGGCCCCGGACAGAGCTCCAGATTTGGCTTCAGCATCTGGATCTGGGGGCAGATGAACCAGTAATCCGCCAGGGTGAGCAGCGAGGGGATACCCCTCATTTTAGCTACGGATATCAGGGAGGCGGAAAGGCGGAAGAGGTGCTGGAAATGGATGATATCTGGCTGGATCCTGTCCAGGTATTGCTCGAATCTTTCTTCGATGACATCGTTCTTAAAGGTCTCAATAAAGCCCTGGGGTCGATCATAGGTTATACGGCATACCGAGAGGCCGGAGATGTTATCTTCCTTCATTAGATACCTCTCGGAGGCCGGACCGTCTTCACTGCAAAAGATAAAGACCTGGTGTCTTTTGGCCAATTCCTTGGCTAAATGATAGGTATAGATCTCGGTGCCGGCCCGATGCCGGGGGAGAAAGTAGTGGACAACCTGAAGGATCTTCAAGATAGATTTATCCTTTCTTCTTAAGAAATTTTTGATATATCTTATAGGGTAGGGTGGCCTTCACTTTAGCCATAAACTCCTCAAGCACCCGGATATGAGCATAAAGTGTTCTGATCTCCTCCTCCTTTTCTTTGAGGAGGTGGTCTTTATGCTCGATTGTCTGATCCTTCTTCTTGAGGAGCTCAAGGTTTATTAGTTCCAACAGGAGCTGGGCCGGGGAGAAGTCAGGCCCGGTTTGCTCCTGATTCGGGGATATTAGGGCTTTTAGTGCTTCTACCTTTGCCCGGGGCAGCTCTTTCTTAGATGCGATTAGGACATGCCGATAGCAGGGCTCACAGTTGTCATATTTATAATAGTTCTGATTGTAATAATGATTCACTAATTTGGCTACCGGGCCCAATTCGGCTTCGCTTTCAAAATAGAATGAGAGAATCATCATCGTTAACCAGCGGGAGAGATTGCCGTTGGGAAGGACCAGAACCTCGGCCCCGAGTCCCTTTAAGATCACGATTGCCTCCTCCCGTCTGGATAGCCCGTAATTCTGATGCTCCTCTAAAGGAGGATGGGTGTATCCCAGCTTATGGCTAATGAATTTGGCCACTATCTGCTCGGCCTGAACCCGGGGTGCTGAATCAAAAGGTGCGGCCAGAAGGAGATAATTCTGGCAGACCCTCCAGAGCTCCCGGATGAACTTTTCTCTTTTCTCGGGCGGGATGTGCTCCAGGACATCTAAGCTGACAGACATTTCAAATTCACCTTCGCGGAAGGGTAGGTCAAGGGCATCGGCCTGGTGGTAGTTGGGGAGATCGCTCTCCTTTTGATCAACGATCGTAATCTTATCTTTTGGTAAGAAGGCCAGGATATTTCCCGGATACCCACCCACCTCGAGGATTTTTAAGGGTTTATCATTTTCCCGCAGCAGGTCGATGACCTCCTGAAGGATCTTATATCTCTGGTACTGATCAAAGGGAAGCTCAAAGACATCCATTTTATTTCTCCCCGAGAAAATCACCAATTATTAGATAGTCCATCCTACCTTAGATTTTTTGGACCAAATGGGGCCTGGACCAGAGTGCCCAGCAGTAACTGTTTTTACCCTCTTCGGTAGAGGTTATAAAATTGAGCTTGACTTTTTTATCCCCGAGATTGGAGAGATCAAGCTCAAAATCATGCCATTTTCGATCTTCAGGGTTATTTTTCGGGTCGATAAACTTTGAGAAGATTGGCTTATCCTTTAGCAGATTGCCTACGGTGATGGCAAATAGGGTTCCTTCCCCCTTATCCGGCGACCAAACCAGAGGAGATAAAGCTATCCCAAATCTAAGTAATGAGTCGGATTTCAATCTTACTTTGTATTGCAATCTGGTAGGGGGGTGGGCGAATATACAGAGCCGCTCATCCCCCAGGATTCTGGTCAGGTTCAGTTTTACATAAGCATTATCCTTACTGCTCACCCGGGTAAGTTTAAAGTTTGAAATAAAGTCATAATACCCTAATTTATCCTTTCGAGCCTGGATCTGAAAAGAGATCTGGCGGAAATCATTGAAGCATTTCTGAATCTCTTCCCGGGTTATGGTAGGGAGGTTTATTACCGAGCTATCTTCAAAGTAGGAAGTTAACTCCTCACCGGTCAGGTAGCCTTCCCTTTCACAATGTTTATACAGCTCTGTGCCCGGATAGGGGAAAAAGATCGAGTTCTGAATATGATCAGGAGAGATCTTCAAAGTCAAATCTATGGTTTCCTGGATAGTTTCCCTGGTTTCCCCGGGGACCCCCAGCAGGTTGTCACTCCAGGTCTTTAGTCCAATTTCATCAGCCATCTGGAAGACCCTGATGATATCTTCGTTCTTCATCTTCCGGTTCATTATCTTTCTTCGAATCTCCTCGTTGCCTGATTCAACCCCGATCAAGACCATAAAACACCCAGCCTCTTTAAGAAGTTTAAAGACCTCTTTATTTACTGTTTCCACCCGAGCATATGCTTTAAAGGGTATGGTAAATTTGCTCTGGTATAACTGGCAAAACTCACTCAGCCAGTGGTGATTGAGGGTAAAGATTTCATCCGTAAAGAAGAGCGAGTCTACTCGGAATCTATTCTGAAGCATGGTGAGCTCCTTGATCACATTCTGGGGACTGCGCATCCTGACTGGACTTCCTTTCCCTGAGTAAAGCTGATTGACTGCCGGGCTACAGCAGTAGGAGCATTGGTAAGGGCAACCCCTGCTGGCCATTACCATATGCTCATAAGCATTTTCCTTAAGCAGATGCTCATAATCATAGATGTCGCGATCAGGAAAGGGCAGAGAGTCCAGATCCAAGATCGGCGGCCGAAGAGGATTCCTGATGATCTCTCCCTCCGGACTTTTTATCCAGAGATTTTGAATCCGGGAAATATCCTCCCCTGCTTCCATCTTATCTGCTAATTCTAAAAGAGCGTATTCTCCTTCGCCTCTACAGATCATATCAATCCCGGGCTCAGAGATTGCCTCCTCCGGGGCCAGGGTTGGGTGGATTCCTCCACAAATTATGGGGATATTAAAGCTTTCCTTAAGCCACCGGGAGAACTCCCGGGCAAATCGCCACTGGTGTGTCCCGGTGGAGAAGCCAATGAGATCAGGCCTTAGTCCCTTGACCCGGCGGGTGAGTTCCTCTCGGGAAATCTCCTGGCTCAAATAAAGGAGTGAGATGGAATGGTCACCCTGTTTAAGCACACTGGAGTTGGAACCGATTCCGTATTGAAAGTGAAAATACTGGTTGGTGAAAATATCGGTATAGATGAAAAGTACTTTCATTTTAACCTCTACCTGAGTGGAGAGCCACTTACTGAGTACAGGCCGATGCAATCCCCGCATTCCTCGGGAGTCTCTCCGGCCCTTACTCTCTCGCGTAGTCTAACATATCTCTGTTTCCTCCAGATTCTTTCCAGGGATTCTTTATTAACATTCCCGAAGGTCAAAACTCCACAATCGATTCCCTCTCCATCTTTTCCTAATCTTATCGCCGGATACCTCAGGGCGCAGCAAGGGGAGACATCACCGTTCCAGCCAATGAAAGGGTAATCCAGAGGTGTGGCCCAGCAGTCATTTATCCTCTCGGCGATAAAGTTTCCGTGAAAGACCAGCCTGATTCCATTCTTTTCTGCCATTTTCTTGGCTTCCACGATATATTTATCTCTTCTTTCCTGATTGATCCTGACCCGATAGTAGCCCTCATAAATCACCTGATTCAGGCCCTCCGGAGAGAACACTCCGTTCAGATTCTTAAACGCTACCTCATCGACCTTTAGTTTCGCCATTAGCTCAACGAAGTTGGGGATCTCTTCTATGTTATCCTTCATCAGCATAAAGGAGGCAGATACATAGGGGCTTTTACCTCCTGAACGGTTCCGCTTAGCTATCAACTCCTGAACGCCGCTGATTACCTGAGAAAAATCAGAGCCTGCCTTCAGTTTTTCGTGAGTCTCTTTAGTGGCTGAATCAACCGAGATAGAGATAGCATCAATTTCGGATCCAATTATCTGCTTGACATTTTCCGCATTCAGAAGAGTCCCATTGGTTGTCAGAGTTACGCTGGGGCATCCGGCCTCTTTGGCCCGGACGACCATTTCGAAAAGATTCGGATTCAGGAAAGGCTCTCCCCACCCGGTTAAGTCCACATTAACCACCTGCTTAAAATACGGAAGCAGTTTCCGAAAGGTTTCCATTGACATATTGCCCCGAGTTACCTGGTGTGAATAAAATTGGGTCGGGCAAATCCAGCACTTCAGATTGCACAGGGCCGAGGCTTCAATGTTCATCCCAGTAAAGGGCTTGAGGCTGGCCTTTTTGAACTTCCTGACAAAATTTTTTAATTGGCTTTTCATTAATATGACTGCAATTTCCCTGTGGGTAATAACTCCGAGAGAACTCGTCGAACTACAGATCGAACTTTGAACAAATAAATGTCAATTTCCGTGACTGTTGTGGTGTGCTTGCCCCTGATAATTGAATAAAGCTGGTAATCGGTTATATTATTTTCGGTAAATGCATTTGACTTTCGAGCTTTGATGAATACACCAGGTTTTATAGAATCTTTTTCAATCACTTCAATAATAAAATCCGAAAATATGACTTGCATATCCGATATCTCATATCTCCAAAAATCAAAAGGATAATCATGGTAATAGAAGCCTTTAGATCTCGTGGTGATAAGCAACACACCATTAGGTTTTAGGATGTGTTTGAAATTGCTAATCACTTTTCGCCAATCTCTAACATGCTCTAATAATTCAGTAGAAATTAGCAAATCAAACGTGCTACAACCAAAATGGTCAAGGAGATCATTAGCATCACAGATTTTGTCAACTCCGGGACCCATTTGCAGGTCAACCCCAATATAACTGCTGGGATGAAACGCTTTTGCAATGGGTCTCAAAGAGCCGTTAAGATCAAAAGATCCAACCTCGATAACAGATTTTCCCCTAACATCTTCTTCTTTGAGGTTTGCTTGTCCAAATTCAATACAGGCTTTATTACACATTAGGGATCCTAAGCTTTTTTTTATCTCCAAATTGTGGTTAATATGACTTTAATAGTGAGTGGTATCTCTCATTTTCGTAGATGTAACTGCATTCCTGGCAGAGACAGCCATTAAGCATGCCTGAGTTGGCTATATTTAGTGTCTTTTTTCTGAATTTACTGTACCCTTCTGAATGCCAGACATCCTTAAACGATTGTCCATTAAGGTCACCCAGTGCCTTCAGGCAGTTGCAGCAAGGGAGAATCTTTCCATCAGAACACACTAAAGTAAAAGCATACCCGGTATAGCAGGGAATTTCCTGATAGAGCCTCCCCGAATTGATGCAACCCCTTTCGTCCCAGCGGCTGCTCAGGCCAATAAAGATCTCTCTTTCGCGGACAATCCTCTTCATTCTGTCCAGCTCTTCTTTAAACGCTTGGAACTCCCCCGGGCTTAAAGCAAGAGCTTCGTTGGTTTTATACTCACCAAACTGAAATAGAACTAAAGGAAGGAAAGTTAGGCTACTGGCTCTGAGCTTCGATGCTAAATTTACCAGTTCCTCGACCTCATTATAGTTGTGCCGGGTGAGCACTGAGGTAAGCCCCAGATAGGGCCTGCCGTTACGAGAGCGAATCTCGGTTAGCATACTTAGCCCGCTAATTATCTTATCGAGTGTGGTTTTGTTTCCCATTCCTAATCTTCGGAGGCTTCCGGCGCTTGCCCCATTGATGCTTACTGAGAATCGATCTACCCCGGCGGCAGTAAGGTCTTTAACTACCTCACTAAGATTTATCCCATTAGTCACTACAGCCACTTCACAGCAAGGCATCTTCCGTTTGAGGTGGGTGATCATACTTGCCAGTTGAGGATGGAGAAGGGGCTCCCCACCGGTGAACTGAATCCGTTTAGTTCCTCCCATTTCTTCCAGATCATCAATCAACCGAAAAAATAAACCCAGATCAAGTCTATTCTTTTTCACAATTAAGGCCGGAGCCTGCTTTTTCTTAATCTCCCGAGGTACTGCGAATAGCGGACAAAATACACATTTAGCATTGCAATAATCTACGGGGACTATCTGCACATCCACCGGCCCCCGAGAGGGGCTTCCTTTCCTGATCCCGTCTCTCAACTCCTGTATAGTCTCCGGAGAAAACATCAAATGATCCTTTTCTGTAGCTCTGTACTTCCCCTAGGGAAAGGCTCAACGAAATAAAAATGCCAAATCCATTAAATCCAAATAACAATAGATAGAATTCGAGGATTCAAGGGTATAATCCCTGCTATTCCCTTCTATTCCTTGCTACTCCCTGCTATTCCCTTGCTACTCCCTGCTATTCCCTGCTACTCCTTGCTATTCCCTGCTATTCCCTGAAGTAAAGAAGTATCACACAGATTGTAACCTAAGTATGTCGCAGGGGGACTCTGGTTACCCGCTGATGAATCCAGCTCAGTAGTTTTAGTCTCAGTCTTTCCTTCCAGCTATGCCTGGGGACCACAATCCTCGGCCTACCCCAGCCGGCCCAGCCATAATCGGTATTCCCTGATCGGGTAATAAAGCTTATTGCCACCCTTTTCTTAGCATATTGATGCAGGTCGATCTCCACATCATGCCACTTTCTATCCTCTGGTCTGTTCTTGGGATCAATAAACTGGAAGAAGATCTTCTCGCTGTTCCCGGAGGCATTCAGCCTGAGCTCGAATTCTACCCCTTCCCCTTTCTCCGGTGACCAGACTTCAGGATTCAGGGCAAGAGAAAACTTCAAGCTCGCTTCCTCGGGGATCATCATTTTATAAGTAACCTCGGTATTGGGATTTTCAAAGAGCACATTCTCTTTTTTTCCGCCGATGGTAAAAGAGGTAATTAAAACCCTTTCCCGGTCGCTCCGCCTTATTCTGGCCGATCGGAGCCTTTTGATAAAGTCAAAATATATTCCTTCAGCTTCCTTTTCCTGAGCGGCTGCCAGGGCTCCCAGGATCTGGGAGCATACCAGAAAGGGACTGAGTCCCCGCCACCTCAGCTTTTTTAGCAGAGAAAAATCGCTCTCGTTTATTACCTGGCGGTTTTCCCTTAGATTGGCTCTGGCCGCCTGAAGTATCTCGTCCTTATTTTGAAAATAAAGGTATCCAAACCAGCTTCGGGAGATCATTTGATCTACATAATGCCTTTTGAAGGCATAGGCCAGAGTGTATTGGTGGGAGTGGTGAACCAGTGAACGGGGTTCATAGACGATTTTATAACCGGTCTCAATGATCTTCTTCCCCCAGTCAACATCCTCGGCCCAGATATTTTGAGCAATGGGGATCTTTTCCCAGACATCCCGCCTCCGACAGGAGCTGACATCGTCAAAATTTACCGAAGCCCTCTTCTGTTGGGGTGAAAGCTGTTGATAGGTCTCCCTGGATTCCATTTTCTGGATGATTCTCTCCTCACGGCCGGTTATCCACCTCTTAAGGTAAAGAGCCTCAATTGGGCCACAGCCATCGTGGGGTAGCTGCCTACTGTATACCCCGGCTACCTCTCCATCTTCTTCAAAAGGGACAATAAGCCAGCGCAGCCAATCATTGTTGGCAGGATAGGCATCGGCAACAATGGTTGCGATGTATTTCCCCTGGGAAAGCTTAGCTCCCAGATTTCTGGTACCACCGTGATCAAACTCCTCGGGTCTGATCTCCACCAGTTTTACCGGGTGTCTTCTGACTATCTCGAGGGTTCCGTCGGTCGAGCCCGAATCGATCACAATGACCTCATATTTCTTATCAATATTCTGAGAGAATATCCCTTTGAGGCACTTCTCGATATTATCCCCCTCGTTTTTAGCGGGAATGATAATCGAGATTTCCGGAGAAGTCATC
>JAUWWP010000011.1 GCA_030616835.1 Deltaproteobacteria bacterium
AAATTTTCATTTTTCAATTTACAATTGATGTCATAGGGGTCCACCCCTACAAGCCCCGGCTATCTAATGTAGGGGCAATTCATGAATTGCCCCTACTTGAAGGATTTTTGAGGAAACTCCGAAAGGATTTTTACTTGACAGCCCAATACGAATGTGGCAGGTTAAAAGCCAATGAAAAGGCTCAAAAGAGGAGGAAATGAGCGTAAAGATGGCCTTACTTATTTTTATCGGATTGAGCTTGCTCATTGGCTGCCTGCGGCTCTCGCCAAAACCACCGACCCCCCGCCGACTTATCCTCGATAACAGCTTAACTCTACTTCTGCTGGAAGATCACTCGGCACCGGTGGTTGCCCTTCAGACCTGGGTGAAGGTAGGAAGTGCCGACGAGCCCGAGAAACTTGCCGGTATCTCGCATCTGATCGAACATATGCTTTTTAAAGGGACCGAAAGCCGAGAATTAGGTGAGATTGCTCGTGAGATTGAGGGTAAGGGAGGTGATATTAATGCCTATACCTCCTTTGATCAGACGGTATACCATCTGGTCATAGCCAGCAGATACTTTGAGACCGGCCTCAGTGTCCTTGCCGATGCCCTGCAACACTCCACCTTTGACCCGGAAGAACTGGAGAAGGAGAAGGAGGTGGTTCTGGAGGAGATAAGAAGGGCAGAAGATATTCCTGAGAGTAAGTTGAGCCGGGACCTTTTCGCTCTCTCCTATCAGCGTCATCCTTACCGAAGACCGATCCTCGGATCCCAGAAGGCAGTAGCGGGGCTGAGCCGGAAGGAAGTTTGGGAGTTTTATAAAGAGTGGTACCTGCCCGGTAACACCTGCCTGATTATTGTCGGAGACTTCAACACCGAGGAGGTCCTCCCGAAGATTAAAGGGGCATTTGAGAACTGGATTGGTCCGCCTCAGGCGGAGATGACCCGGCATGGCCGAGCCTCTGAACCGAAGCAGGACCAGCTACGCATCACCATTCTCCAGGAGAGGGTAAAAGAGAGTTATCTTGATCTGGCTTTCCATATCCCCAGCATCTCCGGGGAGGATCTATATGCCCTCGATGTGCTATCCACCCTCCTGGGGGAAGGAGAAAGCTCCCGCCTTTACCAGGAGGTTAAGGCGGAGCGAGAGTTGGTCAACTCCATCTCCGCCTACGCTTATACTCCCAAAGACCCGGGGCTCCTCCTAATCTCGAGTACCCTGGAGCGGGCCCAGGTTGAGAAGGCACTGGCCCAGATAATTACCACCATCTACCGCCTTAAACATGATAAGATCCCTTCCCCGGAGTTAAAAAAGGCCAAGATAAACCTGGAAAGCCACTTCATCTACCAGGGAGAAACTGCCCGGGGTCAGGCCCGGCAACTGGGATTCTTCGAAATCGTTGCCGGAGATATATCCTTTAAGGAAAAATACCTTAAAGGGGTGGGTAAGGTATCTTCCGAGGAGCTTAGAAGGGTGGCCAGGAAATACCTCAATAACTCGAACCTATCGATTGGGCTTCTACTTCCTGAAGGGGAACCTCCCCTTGATAAGAACAAGATTATCTCTTTAGTCAAGCAAACCCGGTCCGCCACAGGCGGACAGAAACAATATCAAAATCCCAAGGAGGCGGAGGTTACCAGAATCGTACTCAAGAATGGGATGACTTTACTGATTAAAGAAAATCACTCCAGCCCGATTGTATCCCTGCGCGCCGTTTTTTTGGGGGGACTGCGCTTTGAGGATAAAGAGCACAACGGTATTTATAACTTTATTGCCGAGATGCTAACCATGGGAACAAAGTCGCGCAATGCCCGAGAGATTGCGGAGCAGATTGACCGGATGGCAGGCAGGATTGGTGGATTTTCCGGGCGCAACAGCTTTGGCCTTTCCGCCCTCTTCTTATCAAGATTCTTTGATCAGGGTCTTGAGCTATGCGCTGATATTATTCTAAACCCGGCCTTTGACCGGGTAGAGCTGGAGAAAAAGAGGAAAGATGTCCTGGCAGCCATCAAGAATCGAGAAGACGAGCTTATGCACCTCACCTTCGATCTGTTTGTGCATACCCTTTATACCAAGCATCCCTATCGAATGATACCCCTGGGGACAAAGGATTCTATCGAGAGGTTAGATCGGGATGGCCTGATCGAATTCTATCAAAGCTCGGCTGTCCCGGAGAATCTGGTTCTGGTAGTAGTGGGTGATATTAAGGCAGAGGAGGCTGAGAAGAAAATAAGCAGGTATTTTCAGGATTTCCGAGGAAACCGCTTTTCTCCCCCAATTGTTCCCCTCCCCTTACCGTTGAAGAAAATCAGGACCTCGGTTAAATATCTGGAAAAAGAGCAGGCCCATGTAATCTTGGGCTTCCTGGGCACTACCATCTTGAGCGATGACCGCTATCCGCTCGAGGTCTTAAACACTGTGCTGTCCGGTCAAGGGGGGCGTTTATTCCTGGAGCTTCGGGATAAAGAGAGCTTAGCTTATGTGGTATCCTCTTTCTCCCTGGAGGGACTGGAGCCGGGCTACCTGGGGGTATATCTTGCCTGTCACCCGGAAAAGCTGGAACAAGCTATCTCGGGAATCAAGAGGGAACTGAAGAGGCTCCGAGAAGAGAAGCTCAGCCCGGATGAGCTGGAAAGGGCTAAAAACTATCTGGTAGGAAGTTATGAGATCGGACTCCAAAGAAATTCTGCATTAGCTTCAGAGCTGGTCTTCAATGAACGCTATGGTTTAGGTTGGGATTACTATCAAAAGTACCCTGGGCGAATCCTGGAGGTGAATGCTGAGGATGTCCTCCGAGTAGCAAAACAGTATATTCAACTCGACCGCTACGCCCTGGCAGTGGTAAGACCCAAGGGGGAAAAGTAGGCAATAATTACTTCTAGGTAGTGAACCTATTTTAATTGATAATTCCAGCCCTCTCTTTGTTACTTCGTAATATCAAATATCAAAAGTTAAAAATTAAAATTATTGAATTAACTTTTTGAATTTTGATTTGTCATTTTGCATTTTGATTTTTGCACTTTGATTTTTCTGCAACCACAACCGATTAACCCAACCTATCCTTCGACAAACTCAGGACGGTTATCTTGTAGAGTTTTATCAAGCACTAAAGGGCCATTACCTACTTATGTGGTTAGAACATATACCGACGCATACTGATATTAAGTAGCAGGCCGATCCCAATCAGGGTTATTATCAGAGAAGACCCTCCATAGCTCATCAGGGGAAGGGTAATCCCCACTACTGGCAGAAAACCCACCACCATCCCGATGTTGACTGCCACATGCCAGAGAAGAATTGCCGAGATACCTACCGCAAGAACAGCTCCGAACCGATCCTTGGAACGGCTGGCAATGCTCAGGCCCCAGAAGATTAAAAAGAGGTAGAGAGAGAGGACTATCAGAGAGCCGAGAAAGCCCCATTCCTCAGCCCAGACGGAGAAGACAAAATCAGTATGTTGCTCCGGAAGGAAGTGAAGCTGGGTCTGGGTTCCCTGGAGGAATCCCTTCCCCAAAAATTCCCCTGACCCTACGGCAATCTTCGATTGGATAAGGTGGTAACCAGAACCCAGGGGATCACGATCCGGGTCAAAGAAACTCAGAAGCCTTCGGCGTTGGTAATCCTTGAGCAGAAACCAGAAAAGGGGGAGGGTCATCAGGCTTGCTCCGGCCAGATTCGCGAGCGAGCGTAACTTAATCCGGGCAAACAGCAGGAGGGAGAAAGATATAAGCAAGAGTAAAACTGCACTGCCCAGATCCGGCTGAAGGATGATGAGAATAAATGGGATACCGATTAATAAAAAGGGGAATATCAGCTCCCGGAGGCGAAATCCATCAGGAAGCCAGTTGTCCTGAAAATACTTGGCCAATGCCAGAACCAGAGAGAGCTTAACCAACTCGGAGGGCTGCAGGGAGAGACCTCCTATCTCCAGCCATCGCTGGGCACCGTGGCTAACTTCTCCCCTTACCAGAACCAGGACAAGTAAAAGGAGGGAGAGGGTGTAGATCGCATAGGCCAGGCGCTCGAAGATCCGGTAGTCAACCATGCAGATAAGTAGCATTGAGGAGAATCCCAATAGGAGCCAATAACACTGTTTTAGAAAGATCGTTGCGGGAGACACTCCCCGGAAGCTTGCAGAAGCGCTGTAGAGGTTAAGAAGCCCGATCAGGGCAACAGTAAGGGTAATTCCCAAAAGGGCCCAATCAAAGTTTTGAGCTAATCTGCGGTTCAGCATCCTCTTCAGCCTTGATCTCGAAATATTTCTGGATGACCTTTCGGGCGATTGGGGCGGCAGCCGTCCCCCCATGCCCCCCATGCTCCGCCAGAACAATCACCGCAATCTCCGGCTCTTCCACCGGAGAGAAGACCACAAACCAGGCGTGGTCCCTAAGTTCAAGGGGAATCTCCTTACCCCTAACCTTTTGGGAGATAACCTGAGCGGTCCCGGTCTTTCCGGCGACGGCTATGCCTTTTATTCGGGCTGCCCGTCCAGTTCCTCGAGGAGCGTTTACCACTCCGGCAAGGGCATTCTTAAGAAAATCCAGGGTCGATGGTGAGGCCGGGAGCACCCCGATCTGCCGGGGTGGGAACTGCTTTACTATTTCTCCCTCAACTGTCTCTATTCTTTGAACTACCCGGGGAAGCATCAGCTTTCCCCCATTGGCTACCGCGCAGTAAGCATTAAGCAGCTGGATTGGGGTTGCCAGAGTAAAGCTCTGTCCAATAGCTGCGGAAAGGGTCTCACCCTCAATCCACTCCTCCCCGGTTGTCTTTAATTTCCATGAGGAGGTTGGAATCAGACCATTCTTTTCATTGCTGAGGTCAATCCCGGTTAATCCTCCCAGACCAAATCCCCGGGCATACTCGGCGAGCTTATCGATTCCCAACTGTCGGCCAACTCGATAGAAATAGACATCACAGGACTGAACCAGTGCCTGATAAAGATCTATTGGTCCATGGCCCCATCTTTTCCAGCAGCCGTACCTTCTCCTTCCCAGGCGATAACTACCCTTACAGACTAATTTTTCCCCGGGGATAATTACCCCTTCCTCCAGACCGGCAGTAGCAGTTATGAGTTTATAAATTGAGCCCGGAGGGTATTGACCCCTGATCGACTTGTTCTCCAGGGGATCCAATGGGTCATTTTTGAGCCTCTCCCACTCCTGCTTGGACACATCACCAGCAAATAGTCCGGGATCAAAGGACGGATTGCTCATCATCGCTAATACCTCCCCATTCTGTGGGTTCATGGCAATGACCGAGCCTAATTTTCCAGCGAATATACGCTCAATGTAGGTTTGCAGATCCAAATCTACATTCAACACAACATTGTCCGCGGGGGTGGGCTCAACTTCATTCAGGATAACTGGCAGGGCCCTTCCCAGGGCATCAACCTGAATAGTCTTCCCTCCATCCTCCCCCTTCAAATAGGCCTCTATCTTCTCCTCTATTCCATATCTCCCGATCAGGTCCCCCAGCCGATACCGTCTAAATCTCTCCTTACCCAATCTCTTCAACTCCTCCCTATCAATCTCAGCCAGATAGCCAATAAGATGGGAAGCCAGAGTGCCATAGGGGTAGTACCTCTGCGGCCCTACCTGAACAATAATACCAGGTAGATCTATTCGATTAGCCTCTATTTTTGCCAGTTCTTCCCAGGAGATCCCGCTTCTCAATTTAACTTGCTTGAATGGGGGGATCCCCTTGGCTTCAGCCTCTTTTAGCTTATTCTCAAGCTCTTGGGGCCTAACTTTCAGGATTTTCCCAATCCTCCTTAACACTTCCCTCTGATCATCAATATCCTCCGGAATAATATAAAGGTCAAACGAAGGTCGGTTGTCTGCCAGAATCCTTCCTTTCCGATCAAGGATCATTCCCCGGGGGGCAGGGATGACAATGGTTCGGAGGTGATTTTCCTGGGAAAACTCCCGAAACTTAGCACCCTGGAAGAGCTGAAGATACCACAGCCGGAAGATAAGCACGGCGAAGATGGTAGCAACTATCCCGAAGGCAACATTGAAGCGAAGCTTAAGCTCTTTATCCTCAGGATCATGGGGAACCAGCTCGTGTTGACGAAACCAGGCCATAATCTACTCTACCTTTGAGCTTCAGGTTAAAGGCTCTCTCCCAAAGAGTTTTCTAAAAATCTCTGGTCCACTCTTTCCAGGAAAAGAAAAAGGAAAGGCCCTACTGCGGTATTATAAATGCCCTGAAAAATTATCCCTTTAAATAGGGAAGAAGAAAGGCTCACCGGAGAGGAAAAGATCCAGAGCAACAGGAAAAGAAAGAAATCGTTACCGAGGGAGATGATCAGAATAAAGATTATCTGAAAGAGCCTACTTTTTAAGTAAAACATTTCTCTGATTAGCTGAGCTAAAGAGAAGCTTCCCAGATATAAAAATATATACAGTCCCGGCGGGCCCCCGGAGAACAGATCCATCATATACCCTAAGCAAAAAGTAAGTGCACAGCCCTGGCGAAATTGATGAAATAGGCCGAGATACAGGACGATCAGTAAAACTAAATTAGGGATCACCACTCCCAGAGAAAGGAATTTTAGAAGGCTTATTTGAAGAATTAAAAGAAGCCAGCCGAGGAGTAAAAAGAAGAAAAATCTCTTCATCTGCTTAAGGCAAGTCAGTAGCTCCAGTCTGGGAAAGGACTAACACCTCTTCCAGTTTGCCAAAATCCACCTTGGGGGCAACCATAACCTTTTGAAACATCCCGTAGCTTTTCTTCTCTACACTTTTGACTACACCGATCTTCAGACCCTTTGGGAAGATCCCGCCCAGACCCGAGGTTACCACTTCATCCCCCACTTCTATTTCCTCCAGACGGGACAGGTATTTCAATTGGCAGAGCTTCTCCGCCTCACCCTTCAAGATTCCCTTAGCCCTGGTTCTGCGGAGCAAGACATCAACATTGCTCCTATGGTCAATGATCAACAGCACCTGAGCAAGCCTGGCACTTACCTTGAAGACCTGACCGACGATGCCCTCCTTGGTGATAACCCCCATTCCCTGGGCAATCTGATCTTCACTTCCCTTGTTGATCAGAATCGTCCTGAACCAGCTTGAGGAATCTTCCCCCACAACCTCGGCAGGAACCGCCGCAGCCTTTAACCTCTGTTTTGATTGAAGCAGGTCACGCAACCGCTTATTTTCCAGAGCTACCTCTAGAAGCTGGTTTTTTTCAAACCGGAGCTGGTGGATTTCCTGCTTAAGAGCCTCGTTCTCCTTGCTAAGATTCACTAAATAGATATAATGTCTTCCCAGATCCTGGGAGGCCTTCAGCCCTGAAGAAATTGCCTTTAAGGGATAATAGGATAGGGTCAGAATCATTCTCGAAGGAAGGCTTAATATCCCCTCTCCTCGCAATCCTAAGGAAAGCAACTGCAGTGCTCCCAGCAGAATGATAGTAGTTATCAGTCCCTGCTGGTGGCGCTTGAGAAACTCTAACATCTCAATTTAATAAATCCCAATGATCAAAAAAGGACTAATTCGTATAATTCGTGAAATTCGTGGTTCAAATCCCCATTATTTTGCATTCCCCTTAACGAACTGCCACTTTTTTCAGGAGATCCAGCTCCTCAAGAGCCATTCCCGAGCCCAAAACGATGCAGGTAAGGGGGTCTTCGGTTAACATTACTGGCAGCCCGGTCTCCTCGCGCAGAAGGACATCCATATTACGAAGTAGTGCCCCACCACCAGTTAAGACAATTCCTCTATCAACGATATCTGCTGCCAGCTCGGGAGGAATCCGCTCCAGGGCATTGCGGATGACTTCAATAACCGCATTGATTGGCTCGACCATAGCTTCCCTGACCTCTTCGCTACAGATCTCTAAGGTCTTGGGAATCCCGGCCACAAGATCCCTCCCTTTTACCTCCATCTTCTCATTCTCCTCCGAGGGGTAAGCAGTGCCTAGGGCTATCTTGATAATCTCTGCCGTCCTTTCCCCGATCAATAAGTTATACCTTCTCTTCATATATTGAACGATGGCCTCATCCATCTTGTCCCCAGCCACCCTGACCGTGCGGCTATAAACGATCCCTGAAAGTGAGATTACCGCCACCTCGGTAGTTCCTCCCCCGATATCCACGATCATATTACCTGAGGCCTCAGTGATGGGAAGGCCAGCACCGATAGCCGCGGCCATCGGCTCATCAATAAGATAAACCTCCCGGGCTCCGGCTGATTCAGCGGACTCCCGTACTGCTCGCTTTTCCACCTCAGTGATCCCGAGCGGAATACAGATAATGATCCGGGGCCGAAGTAAGGTACGACGATTGTGAGCTTTCCGAATGAAGTATTTGAGCATCTCCGCGGTAATCTCGAAATCAGCAATGACTCCGTCCCTCATCGGGCGAATGGCAATAATGCTTCCCGGAGTCCTCCCCTGCATTTTCTTGGCCTCCTCTCCAACCGAAAGCACCCTCTTGACTCCCCGGGAATCCTTCTGAATTGCTACCACTGAGGGTTCATTGACAACAATGCCCTTACCCTTCAAATAAATTAAGGTGTTGGCGGTCCCGAGATCTATGGCCAGATCACTGGAGAACAGTCCAATAATAGGGTCAAATAGCATTTATCTCTCCTTTTTTCGGGCTATAATTAATAGTTATAACCGCTGAGTAAAGCATTTTCAATAGAAATCTGTTGATATTCTTAGGTTAATTGGCTAATATTATATATAATTCAAACTTTGAAGTAAAGAAATTTCGAAAGGAGTCTATTTATGCTTGATTATATGAGAAAACATGCGCGATCTCCCTTGATTAAGGCCTTGCTGATTGCGGTGGCTGCCTCCTTCATCATCGGATTTGGAATCCTGCCAGGCCTGCGCCGTCTTCGCTCAGGCGGAATGGATCGTAATACGGTAGTGATAGTCAATGATCAGGTAATCACCTTGGGGCAATTTCAGAGGTCATATCAACAAGCCATTCAGCGCTATCAGGAGGAATTTGAAACTGAACTGGATGATACCCTGATCCAGCAATTGAACATTAGGGAAAGAACCCTAAATAATCTAATCGAGGCTGCCCTGCTTCGGGAAAAGGCCAGGAGCTTAGGGTTGAGGATAACCGATGAGGAAGTAAGGTTCTCGATCAGAAGCCAGCCCGCCTTTCAGGATGATCTGGAAAGATTCGACCGTAATCGTTATTTGCAGGTTTTAAGATACTACCGCATGAGCCCGGGAGACTTTGAGGAAGCTCAGAGGGATAGGCTGCTCATCTCCCGGTTGGAGGCCCTACTTAGGGACTCGGTTAGTGTTTCCGAAGAGGAGTTATGGGAGTACTTCGTGATTGATGCGGAGAAAGTAAATTTGAACTTTGTAGTGGTTGACCCGGCTCAGTTAAAGGACTGGGTTAAAGCTACCCGCAAAGAGCTGAAAAAATACTATGGCCAACATCAAGAGGATTTTCGTACTCCTCCCCGGCGAAGGGCTGAGTATCTAACAGTTGACCTTAGGGATTATTGGGAAGGGGTAAAGCTTACCCCCCAGGAGGTTAAGGATTATTATTATTCTCATCGGGAAAGCTACCGCTTTCCCGATGAGATTCGGGCCCGCCACATTCTCATCCAGGCTGATCCCCGGAACCCGGAAGCCTTTGCCCAGGCCCGAAAGGAGGCAGAGAGTATTCTGGAGAATATAAAAGCCGGTAGCAAATTTGCTGCCCTGGCCCGGAAGTATTCGCAAGACCCGGGATCGGCTGAGGCAGGAGGGGACCTGGGGTACTTCAAGAAGGGGGAGATGGCCAAGCCCTTTGAGGAAGTAGCCTTTTCCCTTAAGAAGGGTGAGGTGAGCGAGTTGGTCCATACCCCCTATGGCTATCACATTATTAAGGTAGAAGACATTAAGGAGGCAACCACCAGATCCCTTTCTGAGGTGGAAGGGCTAATCACTAACATCTTACGCAACCAGAAGGCAAAGGAGCTTGCCCGGAAAAGGGCTGAAAAGATTCATCAGCAGATCCTGGCGGGGAAAACTCTGGAGCAGCTCGCTCTCGAGGAAGAACTTACTCTAATTGAAACCTTCCCTTTTGCCGAGGGAGAGGAAATCGCTACAGTTCCGGACCCTTTTGTCTTCTCCCGGGCAGCATTCTCCCTGAAAGTGGGTGAACCGAGCCCGATTATCTCCGGAGATGAGTGCTTTTATTTACTTCGGGTGATAGAGGAAGAAGCGCCTCGGATACCTGAGCTCCAGGAGGTAAAGGATAAGGTAAAAGAAAGCCTCCTCCAGGAGAAGGCCCGGGAGCTTGCCCGGACACGGGCAGAAAGGATTCTTAAGAGACTCCGGAGGGGGAAGACAATAAGACATCTGCTCACTAAGTATAAATTAAAAAAGCAGGAGACCGGGCGGTTCTCCCCTTATGAAGACTTTATTCCCGAGATCGGGGCCTCCGAGGAGATCTCTCAGGTAGTTAGAGCCCTTACTAAGAAAGCCCCTTTCCCCGATAAGGTGATCGAGTATCAGGACAAATTCTACCTTCCCTGGCTGAAGGAAAGACAGGAAGCGGACAAGGCAAAATTTTCCGAAGAGAAGGAGGTACTAACTCGAGGGCTCCTTGAGCTGAAAAGAGAAGAATTTCGGCAAAGATGGCTGGGTGATCTCAAGGGGAAGGCAAAGATAGTGCCTAATGAGGAGTTCTTTCGATCCCTCATCTAAGGCCTCCTTTCCCAAAAGAGAGGATTCAAGGGGTCAAAGATTGCAATATAAGCCTACTTCGTCCCGATGGACATCGGGACTACGAAGGCTGAATGTCAAAGCTCGAATAAAATAAATTCTAAGCACGAAGCACTAAATCCTAAATAATTTTACCTAACCACAAATTACACGAATTACACGAAAAATTCATTTAATTTCTTTTTTATTTAGTGTAATTCGTGAAATTCGTGGTTAAATTCTGGGATGAAGGCTCTATGCAAGTCAGAGGCCTGTATGCCATTGTCGACAATACCCTTACCCCTCACCTATCCCACTTGGAGCTTACGGAAAGAGTTCTTAAAGGGGGAGCAAGGATAATTCAGCTTCGGGTCAAGCCCTCAGCCCCGGCCTTTAGGAAATCCACCCTCTCCGACCGTGAGCTGTTTGAGATTGCCAAAACAATTCGGAACCTCACCAGACAGCACGAAGCCTCCTTCATTATTAATGATCGGGCTGATATTGCTTTAGCAGCCGAGGCCGACGGCCTTCACCTTGGCCAGGATGATCTCCCCCTGTCCGAAGCAAGAAGGATCTTGGGGAAAAATAAGGTGATCGGCATCTCTACCCACAACCTTAATGAGGCGGAAAGGGCCGAGAGGGAGGGAGCCGATTACCTCGGATTTGGCCCCGTTTTCTCCAGTGAGACCAAAGCGGAGAGCCTTCCTCCCCGGGGAATCGAAAGCCTAAAGCAGGTTGTGGCTGCGATCAAACTTCCCATTATCGCCATCGGGGGGATAAATCAGAAAAATATCGAAGAGGTTATCCAGGCGGGAGCTGATGGTGCTGCCATTATCTCCTCCATTACCACGGCGGAAGATATTACCGAAAAGACCCGGGGTTTCGTAGAATTACTCAGTAAAATATGAAGGTGGTGCTGAGCATAGCTGGCTCTGATCCCAGCGGAGGAGCTGGGATCCAGGCGGATCTGAAGACATTCTCTGCCTTCGGAGTCTATGGTCTCTCGGTGATTACCTCACTGACTGTCCAGAACACCCGGGGTATCCAAGAGATCATTGATCTACCACCCGCCTTCCTCCGCCAGCAACTGCTTACCATTTACCAGGATTTTACAATTGATGTAGTCAAGATCGGGATGCTGAGAACAAAGGCAGCCGTGGAGGTAGTTAGCCGTTTGCTGGCGGCGGAGCACCAGAAAAACATCGTTCTCGATCCAGCTCTAAGGGCTTCTACCGGGAAGGAATTGCTGGAAGAGCAAGGGGTAGAGCTAATGAAAAGGAAGCTTATGCCCCTGGCCCGGATAGTGACCCCCAACCTGACCGAGGCCTCAATCCTTTCGGGGATGGAGGTCAGAGACCTTCCTTCAATGAAAGAGGCCGCCCGGAGGATTAAAAAGCTCGGGGCAAAGTCGGTCTTGATTAAAGGGGGTCACTTGCAGAAGTCAGCTACTGATCTTTTTTATGAGGGAAGGGATTTTACTCAGTTCAAAGCTAAGAAGATTAAAGGAGAGTTTCACGGCACCGGCTGCACCTTTTCCTCAGCAATAGCTGCCGGGCTGGCCAAGGGGTGGGGCATGAAAAAAGCGCTCAGAGAGGCCAAGCAGTATCTGACCAAAGCAATGGAGAAGGGGTTTGATCTCGGTAAAGGACAGAGACTACTCAATCATAATATCGTTGGCTCATCCCGGATTATTGTGCGTAAAAAATCCAAATATAAATAGATCGGATTCATCCTACTTCGTAGTAGGACTACTTCGTAGGACAAGAGGGTTCCAGTCCCTGCTATTCCCTGCTATTCCTTGCTACTCCCTGCTATTCCATGAAGTAATGGTAGATCTTCGATTCAAAATCTCTCCTCAGTTCCTGATTAGCCTAATACTAGGGATCTTAGTGGCCTCGACCACTTCCTCCCTGTCTGCGTGTGAGGCACAGGCAGATGCTGAGCTTAAAACCATAAAGCAGGCCCGGTCCCTGATGGGAACCCGGGTAGAAATTACTGCCCAGGGGACAGATCCTAAGAAGCTAAACCGGGCAGTAAAAAAGGCCTTTGCCGAGATCAAAAGGATCGAGAAGATGATGAGCGAGTGGGAAAAGGGGAGTGAACTCGCCCAGATCAATCGAAATGCGGGCAGGAAGGCAGTAAAAGTGAGCCAGGAGATGTTAGAGATCATTACTAAATCTGTTCAGTTTTCCCGAATATCCCGAGGAGCATTTGATATCTCCTGGGCGGCTCTGGCCGAGCTATGGGATTTTAACCGAGAAAAGCCGGTAGTCCCCCAAAAGGAGAAGGTCGCTGAGTCGGTTAAGCTAATAGATTACCAGAAGATAGCAGTTGACCGAGAAATCTCCACCGTTTTCTTGCGAGTTGAGGGGATGCGGATTGGGTTAGGAGGCATTGCCAAGGGCTACGCAGTGGACCGGGCGATCCAGGCCTTGCAGCAGGAAGGGATAAAAGATGCCATCGTCAATGCCGGAGGGGATCTAAGGGTTATCGGCAAAAAGGATGGGCAGCCCTGGCGGGTCGGGGTGCAAGATCCCCGGGAAAGAGGCAAAATCCTGGGAGTTCTCGAGATTACCGACACCTCCCTTGCCAGTTCCGGGGACTACGAGAGGTATTTTATCAAAGATGGGATCAGGTATCACCATCTCCTTAATCCTAAGACCGGTTTCCCTGCCCAGGGATGCCGAAGCGTTACCGTCATTTGCTCGAGTGCCCTCCGGGCCGATGCCCTTTCGACCGCGGTCTTTGTTCTGGGGCCGGCAGCGGGGTTAAAATTAATCGAGGAACTCTCCGGGGTAGAGGCCCTGATCATTGATCAGGAAGGAAAGATGATTATGTCAAAGGGGATGGAGGGGAGGATGATATACTGAGGCCCCAAAAGGGTGGACACGCTATTATCTGAAATTTTGACAGGATAAAAAACGAAATTATCAAAGATTAAACTCTTTATCTTGCTGAGTTATTTATTAAAACAATCCATCACTGTTTTTAAGGATAGCCGGGGCTTTCCCGTCCCGCTAAAAGGATTTGGCTAATCCGCCTGAGGCGGACTAAATACCGGGGCTCGAAAGCCCCGGCTATCCAGTATTGGGGATCTGAAGGATTTTCGGGGAAAGCCAATTTCGTTGTTAAGAGGGCAGGTATACATGCAGAGTATAGAGGTTTCGGAAAAAACTTTACCCCAAATTAAAACAGTTTTTCAAGGTTTGCGGGGCATTGTTTATAAGAAAGGCAAAAATTCACCCCAGAAAAGGGTTAAAAAATCCCCCTAAATCCCCCCCTACCCCCCCTTTAGCAAAGGGGGGGGCTAGGAGGGATTAAAAGGGGGACTTTTAAAGATCCCCCCTTTGAAAAAGGGGGTTAGGGGGGATTATTGATCCGAAAATAAGTTTTCATCCTTCGTGATACCCTGAAAGGGCACGAGAGTTTGATTAAAAAGGAGTGGATTCTTATCTCTACCAAGAAAAAATGCTACAACGCAAATTCCTTCGGGGAAAGTCCAGATATTTAATGAATGATATGTTATGATATAATAAAAAACTGGCTTTCTACAAAACAATGTATTTAAAGGAAAAGGTAAGGAAGGAAATTTTGTCAACTACTGTAAGGAAACATCTGGACCGGATGACCAAGGACTATCCTTTTTGGGAATTAGCTGATAGAGGTGAAGAGAAGGCAGCAATCCTTATAATGCATCTTACCTACCAGGAACTTAAGTTCGACCTTTTCCTCCAATACCTTCTGGTAAGGCCTAAGGAGGTCCTGGGGCTTTTTGACGATTACTTTAGAGGATCCTATAAAGAGCTATATGAGGAGCTAATTAAATACGACTTAGAGCTCCTTTCTTTAGCACCCAAAGAAGAAGGGGAACCTATGGATGAGGACATCAAAGAACAGGAGATGGATCCCCTCAGGAGGATTGTAGTCCAACAGTTAGAAGACCTTAAGCCGGTCTATATCCAGCTCCTCAATGTCCCTAATCAGTTCCTTCCTGCTTTAAAGAAGGCATTTGAGAATATTGTAAATACTCTTGAAGAAGAGGGGGTCCCCACCACTCTGGATCAGCTTCTTCAAGTCTTAAAAGAGGAGCTACCGAAGCTTCACATGGTCTATTTCAAGCCCTTAAGACAATATCGGGACCGCCTTAAAGCCATTGCCCCAAAAGCTAAGATCGAGCCCCGGGGTTCAGAGGAAGAGCCCAAAGTCTTAACACCCCCATCAAGACCTATCTCCCCTGGAGCTACGGAAAGCTCAGGAGAGTTACTGAACGATGCCTGGGGCCAACTCCTCACCCACTGGGCCCTCTCTCCTATGGAGTTTTATGAAAAGGTCAAAGGGATCCTCCAGGGATGGAAAGCAAAACCGCATAAGGAACTGAGCGCATTTCATAAGCTTATATTTTCTCTTTACAAAAAATCCCAGGACTATCTCGAGGGCTTCCAAAAGGGACGGGAGATGCTCGATTCAGACCTAATGAGGGCTAAATACCTCAATTGTGCTTTGGGTATTGCTTATGCCGAGAGTGCTGAACGAGGGATTAAGGGGATAAAGGGGATACTAAAGGTTCAATAATGCAACAGCGCACTTTAGATCCTTCTGAAGAAGAGTTCAAGGTCAGAAATACTCTGTCCGATTTTACTCTTTCACTAATTAAGGCCATGCTACGCAGTGGTTACTATTCTCCAGGTCATCCAGGTTCAAAAGGGGCTAAAGAGGGCCTTTATGTTGGGTTCAGGACGGCCTTAGGAGACAATCCTGAGTTAACCTATATAAAAAAGACCACTCGTGAGGAAGTGGATGTGTTACTGGATGGAGTATTTGAGTTCCCTATTTCTATCTCTGAAATAATGATGGTAGGCACTGCTCAAATGTTCATTCCCAAGTTTATTGAATACTTCATTAAAAAAAATCTGGCCAGCTTCACTCTAAAGCAAGGAATTACCCTTAGGGAGTTCGAAAAGTTCATTGAGATCATGAGTGAACCACCAGCGATTCATGGTCAAGAAGAAGAGGCTAAGACCCTGACCATCGAGTTGCTGGAGAATGACATCTTCAATGTTTCTACTATCTTTGATATTGAGTTGGTAGGTGTGAAAAGAAAACTTCCCTGGAGGGTAGAAATTGCCCTGACCCGTCTTAAGAAGGATCTTTCTCTTTTACCACTTTTTGAAAAAAGAGATTATAAAGAATTGCATATAGCAAAACAAAGGGTAATTAGCGATATCATCAGGCCTTTAAATGAACCTGGATTTCTAAAAGATATTCTCGTAAATTGTGACATCATCTCCATGGAGATCAAGGATTCTGTCGATCTTAACATTGAGGATTACGTGGTAGAATTTATTGACCAGCGGAACATTGTCCCTACGGTTAAGGAGTTGGCAGCTGAATTTGAAAGGAGTCAAGCATTGACTAAGGCAGTTGAAGAGTTTAAGGGCGCCCAAACCGTATTAAATAGAACGACCTGGATTCTTAAGAAGATTTCTACCCGGCTAGTAAAGGAAACTATCCCTGAGGGGCTAGACCTCCTTCTCTCTCTCCATTCTAAGGATATCCTTACATTTGATGAACTCTCCGAGGAAGTAAAGAAAGCGGTTATGACAAAGAGGATAGCTGAAGCATTTCTTATAAAGGAGAATGAGCGTGTAAGAGAGTTGGATTTGATACGGGCTAAGGAGATTTATATTAGATACATCGATCAAATCAACCGAATAGCCCCTGAGCTTTTGCGGATGAAGGGTTTCTCCGCCATGCACTCTCTCGTCCACTCCCTAGCTAAACATACCAGCCAGGAAAGCCACCCTTTTCCCGACCGTCCTAGGATTGCTGATCACGCCCTAAAAGCTTTAGCCAGGAATGATATCCTTTCCGCCCTTAAAGAAGGATATGAGAATGAGGGTAAAGACCTCCGAGAAAAGATTGCAGACATCTTTGTTATTATCGGGGGGCCCTCCATCCTTTATCTCTTGGATATCCTCCTCACCAGTGAGGACATGGGTGTGAGGAAGGGTGCCTATAATATTTTGGTGGATATAGGGGGTGAAGCTGAGGATCTATTGATAGCCGAACTCAAAAAGAAAGACAGGCCATGGTATTATTATCGCAATGTGATAATGCTTTTAGGGGATATGAAGTCTAAAGCAGGAGCCGATGCCATTTCGGAGTTTGGCTTTCATGAAGACCCAAGGATCCGCGAAGAGGTTATTCACTCCATTTTCAAGATCTTTGGACATCAGGCCGAGGGCATCTTTGTGGAAGCTCTCAAAGACAGTGATGTAAAGGTGAAAAAAAGGGCTATTTCATGCCTGGGATCTATAAGGACCAGAAATCCCTTAGCGATATCGGGGTTTATTAAGATGGTTGCCAAAAAAAACTTAGATCAGGAAGAGGAAGATGAGACAATTCAGATCCAAGCATGCATTTCGCTGGCCCAAATTGGGAATCTAAGGCTTAAGGGGGGGATAACCATAGAGGATGTGCTTATTGAAGCCTTTACTCCAGAGCATAAGGGGATATTGGGGTTTGGAAAGTCAATCAAAAGAGAGAAGCCTTTGCCTGTGAGGATATCCTTATGTGAGGCCCTAGGAGCTATAGGTGGTGATAAGTCTATCAGGGCCCTTAAACCCTTCCTCAAGGATAGCGATGAGGCTTTACGAGAGAAAGTTAAAGAGGCCTTAGAAAAAATTTCCAAAAGAATTCGCTAAGGCAAAATAATGAGTTCTAAAAAATACGATGGAGCCACTTACCAGATGGGAGTTAGGGGGATTATATGGGGATTATATTGAGTGGTATTAGAGTGGGAGCGGCCTTTCTTGCTCTGATATTGGGAATACTTTCGGTGTTGAATGACCGGCGGTCAAGGGCCCCGAGGGAGAGGCAATATTCTGGGAGTTCTCGAGATTACCGACACCTCCCTTGCTAGTTCCGGGGATTACGAGAGGTATTTTTTAAAAGATGGGATCAGGTATCACCATCTCCTTAATCCCAAGACCGGTTTCCCTGCCCAAGGATGCCGAAGCGTTACCGTCATTTGCCCGAGTGCCCTCCAGGCCGATGCCCTTTCGACCGCGGTCTTCGTCCTGGGGCCGGCAGCCGGGTTAAAATTAATCGAGGAACTCTCCGGGGTAGAGGCCCTGATCATTGATCAGGAGGGAAGGATAATTATGTCCGCGGGGATGGAGGGACTCATAAAGTTTCTTTAGCAGTTTCCTTCAGGTATTTTGAATACCTGGCCAGGGCGCCCAGGGCCTTAGCTGCCCTTTCCGGGGTCGGGTAAACCATTATCCCTCTTTTCCTGAGCGCCTTTATCGCCTCACTTTCTTCCCCATCGGGCGTGGCCACTGCATCGGAGGCAGATAGCAGGGGCTTGCCGGACTCATCGATTAATCTCATTAGGTTCTCCGCGAACCGCCGGTTGCGCTGCTTGAAGCTCTCGGTAAGGGTGGCCAGCTCCGACTCACTCGAGATGGGAAAAAAGGGAGAGGACTTAATTTCCTTTACACTTTGCACATCAAACCCTATTCCGATCTCAATTAATCCATCTATCTCCGGGCATCGGATCAGGGCCTCGATGCATCTGGTCATAAGCCTTCCACCTTCAGCCCCGGCCAGATCAACCGGGTTATTATGGCTCCAGCGGGAGGGTAGAATCTTATCCATCTCCTCCAGTGTCTTCTCCGGCAGCTTTATCACCTCCAGACCGGATCGGGAGCAGGCATCGGCGGCAATCACCCCCAATCCTCCTCCCATGGTAACTATCCCTACCCGGCCTCCCCGGGGAAGGGGTTGAGTCGAGAAGGCGATCGCCAGGTCAAGCATATCCTGAAGGGCCTCTACCCGGATGATCCCTGCCTGCCGGCAGGCACTATCAAAGACGGTATCGGAGCCGGCCAAGGCAGCGGTATGAGAGCTAACCGCCCTGGCGCCTACCGGGGTTCCTCCCCCTTTGAGCATAATTATAGGCTTTTTCCGGGTAACCCTTTTGGCGATGGTAAAGAATTTTCTTCCCTGGTCAACCCCCTCGATATAAGCAAGGATGACTCTGGTTTCCGGATCCTCTCCGTAGTATTCAATAATATCCTCACTGGAGGTAGTAGCCTCGTTGCCGCTGCTGACAAACTTGCTGAAACCAACATTGTAGTGCTCACAGTAGCGGCAGAGCGTCCCTCCGATATTACCCGATTGGGATATGATGGAAAGCGGCCCCTCAAGCGGGAAGACCCCCATTATCTGGGCAAAAATGCGGGAATCAGTGCACATAATTCCCTGGCAGTTAGGCCCAATCATAAGAAATTTACCCTGTTCAGCCAGGCCGACGAGCTCTTCTTCAAGTTTCTTTTCTCTTTCCCCTACCTCGCTATAACCGGCAGTAACAACTACCACTGCTTTGACCCTCTTCTCCGCACACTCCTTAACTACCCCGGTTGCTATCTCCGGGGGAACAGTGATTACTGCCAAGTCAACCTCTCCGGGAACCTGTTTGATGCTGGGGTAGCAGTTAAGCCCCAGAATAATCTTTTCTCGCGGGTTTACGGGATAAATCTTGCAATCAGGCCCGCCCAGGAGCAGATGGTGGAGGATTTCGAATCCCCATTTAACCGGATTGAGGGAAGCCCCAATTACCGCGATTGATCGGGGATAAAAAAGTGGCCTGAATCTCTCTAAGATCTCCGACACGAATCCAGCTCACCCCTTTTAGCAGGTTATTGAAGCACTACCAGGGCATCCACCGCCACCAGTTTACCTTCAGTCACCATTAACGGATTAATATCGATCTCCTTGACCTGCTCATAGTCCAGTCCGATTTTCCCCACGGATATCAGGCAGTTGCCCAGAAGATCGAGATCTACTGGGCCCTCTCCCCGGAAGGCCTCCAGGATCTTATGAGCCTTTATCTCTCCGACCATTTCCCGGGCATCCCGGGGCTCAAGTGGAGCGACCCGGAAGGAAACATCCTTGAGGATTTCCGTCATGATCCCTCCCAGACCAAACATTACACAGGGGCCGAATTGAGGGTCACGGATCAATCCGATCGCCAGCTCCCGGCTTGCTTTGATCATCTTTTGAATTAAGATCCCCTCGAGGGCAGTATCGACCTTGGCCTGAATCCACTCATAGGCAGAGGCAACTTCCGCCTCATCCCTTATGCTCAGTTTGATAAGATTTAGTTCGGTCTTGTGAGTAATCTCGGGCGCACAGCCTTTCAGCACCACCGGGAAACCGATCTCCCGGGCAATGGCTACTGCCTCCTCCTTACTGGCAGCCAGTCCCTCTTTTACCGTGGGGATTTCGTAGGAGGCCAGGATCTTTTTGGATTGGTACTCAGAAAGTGTCTTTTGTCCCTTCTCCACTGCTTCTTCAATAATATTCATAATTCCCTCCTGATTGTATATAAGTAGTGAACCTATTCCTTCGACAAGCCTGTCCTGAGCGAAGTCGAAGGGCTCAGGACAAGTTTATAAGACTCTTGGCTTACAAAACTAATTTACCAAGATTGTGGGAATGTAAAATATGGCAGAAGATTCTATTTCAAAGTCCCCCTTCTCCACTGCATATAATGATTTCGGCAATACCCCTTACCATAGTGCTTCCTATTACACCTCTTTACCTTACAAACTTTAACTCCAACCTCCTTAGGTTTACTTAATTTTCTTCTTCTCCATGCCTGATAATGCTTACCACAATATCCTTTGCTCCGGGTAGGTAATTTACAGCCCTTAACCTTACATATCTTTGCTTCTTTTTTCCTAGGTTTACCAGCAGCAACCTTGACCCTTTTCTTCCCCATAAGTTTGCTCAAGCCCCTATCTATCGAAGCTACCTTAGTGCTAATCTTGTCAAAATCCTTTTTGGTTGGAATATCCAGGGCTTTTAAAGCTGGCTTTATCCCCTTCCCAATAAACCTTGGCACAGCGTCCATTAGTTTTTTCTGTGCTAAGCTAACTCTGGCATCCATCAGGGCATTAATCTCTTTAATGATTGCCCTCCCGGTTGGTTTTCGAGCCTTCTTAGTTCCCTTTTTTACTTTTGCCATTGGAATCCTCCTTTCAATTTAATTGAAGATCAACCTTTTTTGTATACCATCTTTTCCATAAGAGGTCAAAAATTTTTTCGGTTCACAAATTTTTATTGAAGATCTTCCTTATTTATGTTAATTATCTTTGAGTAGGATAACAAAAATGAAAAGAGCCATACCTATCCTGGGAGCGATCTTCCTGGTTATTCTTTTCTTCCCCCTCTCCTGGGCAGAATTACCGCTTAAACCAAGGATAAACGTTAACACTGCTACCCAGGAAGTCCTGGAATTACTCCCTTACATCGGCAAGGTAAGAGCCCGGGCTATCGTTAATTATCGGGCAAAACACGGAGATTTTAAAGAGATAGAAGAGATTGCGAGGGTTCC
>JAUWWP010000241.1 GCA_030616835.1 Deltaproteobacteria bacterium
GATCTTCCGGGGTAAATTGAGAATCTTGATGTCCCCTTGGCGTCTGATAGCTAACTGGTGTAAGTCCAGGAGAATACCCAGGGCTGAGCTATTTATGTACTGAAGTTCAGAGCAATCCAAGATGATCTTGCTATATCCCTTCTCCATCTGCTCATGCATCTGGCGGGCAAATAAATTAACATTACTGGCATCAATAAAACCAGCGATTTTTAAGATTAATATCTCCCCCTCCTTTACTCGTGAGACAATCTCTAAACCCTCCATTTTCTTTTTCTCCCCTACTCTTTTAATTTAAAACTTAGATTGAGCCGATAAAATTACGAAGTGGTCAAAGAAAATTAGCTTAATGATAAGAATCTACAGTTTATATTCTTCCTTTAACCCTTCCACATGTTTATAATGTTCTATATTTTTTAGTTTTGCGGCGGCCTCTTCATCAAGAACAACGGTGGTCTTGCCCGGATGAAGTTGAATTGCTGAAGAAGTGATTTGAGAAGTTATCGCTCCTTCAAGAGCTTTGGCAACAACTTCTGCTTTTTTCTTTCCATTGGCAATCATAAGTGCATGCCTTGACTCAAGGATTGTGCCAATTCCCATAGTAATTGCAAAATGTGGCATCTCCTCCTTCTTTATTCCTGCTTTTTTGTAGAAACTTTCATAGTTGTCATCAAGAGTTTGCTTATTTAATGCCTCAACTCTTGTCCTTGATGAAAGTGATGAACCGGGTTCATTGAATGCCCAATGGCCATCTCCACCTATTCCCAGAAGTTGCAGGTCAATTCCACCTGCCCTTTTAATCTCCTCTTCATACCACTGGCAATGCTTTTCTGGTTCTATTGCAAGCCCATCAGGAACATGAGTATTCTCTTTTTTAATATTTACATGTTTAAAAAGTTCCTCATACATAAACCTCGCATAACTCTGGTCTTGATTATAAGGTTTCTTAAGATCAATTCCAACCCCAAGATACTCATCAAGATTAAAGGTTTTAACGCTTGAAAAATCAAGCCCTTCTTTATGCATCCCTATAAGTTCCTTATATGTTCCTATCGGAGTGCTTCCCGTTGCCAGTCCAAGAACACAATTAGGCTTTGACTTTACAAGTTCGGCAATAAGTTTTGCTGCATACTTACTCATTTCATTATAATTTTCTCTCACAATTACATCCATATTGCCTCCTCTTTGTCACAATAACTGTAGACCTGTCCAGTGGATCAATATATTTATCATTAACCTAATATTTTTTTGACTACAGCAGCAATCTTATTGGCAAATTTTTTGGTCGTCTCTTTTGTCGGCCCTTCAACCATCACCCGGCACATAGGTTGGGTGCCTGAATATCTAACCAGAACTCTTCCTTTATCACTAAGCTCTTTCTCCACTTCTTTAGTTACATTAGTTATTTCCGGTATGCCCTTTAAATCTGGCTTGCTTTTGACATCAACATTTATTAAAACTTGAGGAAAAGTTTTCATAACCTTTGCAAGTTCAGAGAGAATCTTTTTCTCTTTTTGCATAACCGCAAGAAGTTGAAGGGCAGTAATTATCCCATCTCCGGTCGTGTGATGCTCTAAGAATATTATATGTCCTGATTCTTCTCCACCAATAACTGCTCCTTTTTTCAGCATCTCTTCAAGAACATATCTATCTCCAACTTTTGATTGTATATTCTTTATTTTCATTTCCTTAAGAGCAAGAGAAAGACCTAAATTGCTCATAACTGTAGATACAACTAAATTGTTTTTTAACTTTCTTTCCTCCTTCATATTTTTTGCACAGATTGCCAGGATTTTATCTCCGTCAATAATATTACCTTTCTCATCGGCAGAAATTAATCTATCTCCATCCCCATCAAATGCAAGTCCAATGTCCGCTCTATTCTTAGTAACTTTTTCAGTAAGTCGTTCAGGATGAAGAGAACCGCATTTAAGGTTAATGTTTTTCCCATCCGGATTTACATTCAAGGGAATAACCTCGGCTCTCATTTCATTAAATAGAGTTGGAGCAACTTTATATGTTGCTCCATTTGCACAATCAAGGACAATTTTTACTCCTTCCAGGCTAAAGTTCTTGGGGAAGGTATGCCTCAAGAAAACTATATACCTGCCCAGCGCATCCTCTTCCCGGAAAACGCGACCAATCTCCCGGGGAGAAGAGACCAAGCGCGAAAGTTTCTTGGAGAATATTAGGTTTTCAATCTCAAGTCCCTGTTCATCAGATAATTTAAAACCTTCCTTAGAAAATATCTTTATTCCATTGTCCTCAAATGGGTTATGAGATGCGGAAATAACGATTCCGCAGTCCGCATCCATATTGCTTGTGATAAAGGCTATCCCGGGAGTCGGCATGGGGCCTACCAGTATTACATCGGCACCCATCGAAGTAATTCCCGCGGTAAGTGCGCTCTCCAGCATATATCCCGAGATGCGGGTATCCTTACCGATTACGACCCTTTGCCGGTGTCCTTTTCTCTTCAGAGCACAAACAACCGCCTGGCCAATCTTCATTGCCATTTCCGCGGTCATGGGGTCTCTATTCGCTACTCCCCTCACCCCATCGGTTCCAAATAATTTACCCATTTCATTCTCCTTTTACAGATTCTTGATTCTGTCTTAGCTTTATCACTGTATTTGAAGGATGGTATCCTCTTACCAATGTATTTGGATAGACAAGAGCCTTCATACCCAAAAGGGTCCCCGGTGAAGTTACCGTATTGCAGCCTGTCTCAACTCCATCTCCAAGAATTGCCCCAAATTTCCTAAGCCCGGTTTCATATTTTTTCCCCTCGATCTCCAGAACGACCGGCGTTTCAACTATCTTCAAATTTGCAAGTTTCGTTCCCGCACCAAGATTTACCTTGCCCAGAATGCTGTCGCCAATATAGGCAAAATGGCCTGCCTTGCTCTCACCGAGCATAACGGAGGTCTTCATCTCGGTGGTATGCCCCACAACGCACTTATTTCCCACCATAACATCCCCTCTTATATATGCTCCCTGGCGGACCTCGGTATTATCCAGGATAATCGTCGGCCCCTTTATCAAGGCACCCGGTTCGACTACCGTTCCTTTTCCTATTTGAATATCATTATCCATTAGTGCAACTCCGGCATAAATCACCGAGGCATCAGGAAGAATCTCGCCGTCCTTCCTTACCACGAATTTGCCCTTCGAGGCATCCCCGGGTTCCAGGACAAACCCGAAATCAACTATTTTCCCTTCATGAAGAACAACCGTTTTAGCAAGAACAGAGCCGTTTTCTCTTAAACCCGCTATATTTGGTTGAATATTCGCCTTAATGTATCCCTTTATCTTTTTTAATGCATCCCACACATATTCAACACCCTCAAAAAGACCGGAAAACGGGTTGCCTTCAAGTTCAAAGAAATCCTCGGGTCTAAGCATAATCCCCTCCTTTCCTTATATTTTGTATTTGAAGATACCAAAAAATTTAAGGAGGGTCAAGCGGTCAGCGATGGGGAGTTCCCCAAAAATTCTCCACGTTCCCTACCCAGGATAGCCGGGGCTTTCGAGCCCTAGTATTTAATCCGCCTTAGGCGGATTGCCAAAAATCTTCCAGTGGGGCTGGAAAGCCCCGCCTATCGATTATTTTCCCATTCGGGGAATGGGACAATAAAAAAGGGGCCGCAGGGCCCCTTTTCTCAAAAGCAAATAGCCACAAGCAGCTTTTATACCCATCCCCTTAACTTCATGGCCTCGGCTACTCTTCTAATAGCAACTATATAGGCGGCGGTTCTCATATCCACCTTATATTCCCTGGAGGCATTTAATGTATCGTGGAAGGCCCTGGTCATCTTTTGCTCCAATCTTTGATAGACCTCCTCAGCACTCCAATAATATCCAGATAAATTCTGAACCCATTCAAAATACGATACAGTTACTCCTCCAGCATTGCATAGGAAATCCGGTATAACAAAAATTCCCTTTTTATCCAAAATCTCGTCGGCTGCTGGGGTAGTGGGACCATTCGCCGCCTCGGCAATAATTCTGGCCCTTATCCTTCCTGCATTATCCCCATCTATCATCTCCTCTATTGCTGAAGGCCACAATACATCTACCTCAAGCTCTAATAGTTCCTCATTGGATATGGGTTTTGTTCCAGGAAACTTAATCACAGAGCCAGTTTTTTGTTTATGCTTGAGAACAGCTTCGGGGTCAAAGCCCTGAGCGCTGTAAATCCCACCTTTTGTATCCGACACAGCTACGATCTTTGAACCAAATAGCTTTTTAGAAAGAATGGCCGCAAAAGAGCCGGCATTTCCATATCCTTGAACGGCCACCGTGGTATTATTCAGGTTAATATTTAGATGCTTGGCAGCCTCCTTCACGGTATAAATACCTCCCCTGGCAGTAGCATCCCCGCGGCCTTCAGAGCCTCCCAATGGTATGGGTTTGCCAGTGATAACCCCTGGGCAATAATAACCCCTGAGTTTAGAGAACTCATCCATCATCCAGGCCATTATTTGAGGATTTGTGTAGACATCCGGAGCCGGAATATCCATCTCTGGGCCTATTATCTGCCAGATGGCACCGATGTAGCCCCGGCTTAACCTTTCCAGCTCCCCCTGACTCATCTCCTTTGGATTGCAAATAACCCCTCCCTTTCCTCCACCATAGGGGATGTTCACCAAGGCTACCTTCCAGGTCATCCAGGCAGCCAGGGCACGGACAGTATCAATGGTCTCTTCAGGGTGATAACGGATACCACCCTTATAAGGTCCCCGGGC
>JAUWWP010000218.1 GCA_030616835.1 Deltaproteobacteria bacterium
CCAATTATCGAGGCCAGGGTAGTAGATTTACCGCTTCCGGTAGGGCCGGTAACCAGCACCAGCCCTTTATTTAAGCGAGCAAACTTATCCAGCACCCCGGGAAGCCCCAACTCCTTAAGGCTGGAGATTTTTGTCGGAATAAGCCGAAATACTGCTCCAATGCCTTTTCGCTGCTGAAAAACATTCACCCGGAACCTGGCTAAACCCGAAACGGAATAAGCACAATCAAGATCCCTGGTGTTCTCATAAATTTTTCTCTGACGATCGGTAAGTATTTCGTAAAGCAAGGACTTGCATTCCTCGTGTTGGATAACCGGGCTATTATCGAGAGCAGAGAGTTCCCCGTGGATTCGAAGTATGGGTGGGGAGCCAGCCACCAGATGAAGATCGGAGGCATTGCGTTCATTTACCAGGTTTAAAAACTTATCGATCCTTGCCATCTAAGAATCTCCTTTTATTATTTAGAGGCTACCATCTCAGTCAATTTCCGGAAATCCTCGGGATTTTCTGTATTCTCATAGGCAGTCTCATAAGTGATTCTATCCTGCTGGCACAACTTGAGCAGGGCCTCATCCATTAGCACCATTCCTTTTTCACTTCCCATCTGCATGGCATTGGGAATCTGGTAGGTTTTACCATCCCGGATCAGGTTAGAGACCGCCCGATCGGCAATCATTATCTCGGTTGCCGCAACCCTCCCGGCACCATCTTTTGTCCGAATCAGTTGCTGGGAGATAATTCCCCGCAGCGACTCCGAAACCATAATGGCAATCTGGGCCTTCTGGGTTCCGGGAAAGATATCGATTATCCGATCGACAGTTTTAGCCGCGCTTATGGTGTGCAGGGTTCCGATTACCAGATGGCCGGTTTCTGCGGCCGTGATGGCCAAGGAAATCGTCTCCAGGTCTCTCATCTCTCCCACCAGGATGATATCAGGATCCTCCCGCAGGGCTGACTTTAAGGCCCGGGAAAAGCTTTTGGTATCCCTACCCACCTCCCGCTGATTGACCAGGCATTTGATATTTTGGTGAACAAACTCAATAGGGTCTTCAATAGTGATGATGTGTTCCTTCCGAATCTTGTTAATATGATCGATCAGTGCTGCCTGAGTGGTTGATTTTCCGCTGCCGGCGGGCCCGGTTACCAGAATAATCCCATTAGGATAATGAGTAAGCTTTTCTACTGTCAAGGAGAAACCTAACTCCTTTAAAGTTGGTATGCGGTTAGGAATGATACGGAAGGCGATATCAACACCTTTTCGTTGAAGAAAAGCATTGGCCCGAAATCTCCCTACGCCGGGGATCTCATAGGAAAAGTCAATGTCTTTGTGTTCCGAGAGCACCCGGCGCTGCTCCTCGGTCATAATCTCGAAGATCATCTCGGAATTCTCCTTAAAGCTGAGAGAGTGATACTTCATCTTTATCAACAGTCCATGAACCCGTACCAGTGGCGGTGATCCCACAGCCAGATGGAGATCCGAGGCTTCAGTCTTGGCAGCATAGGTTAATAATTGGTCGATTTTGGCCATTTTATCTTACTCGATTACCCATTTTTATCCCCTGCCCTTATAATTATAATACCGAAAGAGACTGGATTTTGTCAAGGGATTTTAATCAGGAGAAAATTTCTTGATTATAATATTTAAAAAGAGTAAAATTAATAGAATTAGGGAGCTTAATAGTGGTCAAGGTAATCTGTATAGCTAATCAGAAGGGAGGGGTAGGGAAAACTACCACGGCAGTAAACCTTTCTGCCTCCCTGGCCACCGCGGAAAGGAGAACCCTCTTAATTGATTGTGATCCTCAGGCCAATGCTACCAGCGGTCTGGGAATGAACCAGAAGCAGATAACAGGAAATCTCTACCAGGTACTTATCGGCAAAGAGAGTTTAGCCGGGATTATTTGTCCGACGGAACTGGACTTCCTGCAGTTAATTCCTTCTGCCCAGGAGCTGATCGGGGCAGAGATCGAGCTGGTCAGCGCAATCTCCCGGGAAACCAAGCTTAAGGAGGCCCTAAGGAGTCTAACCAACAGATTCGAGTTTATTATCCTTGACTGCCCTCCTTCGCTGGGGCTACTTACCATAAATGCCTTAACCGCTGCCAATTCCGTTCTAATCCCGGTTCAGTGCGAGTACTATGCAATGGAAGGCCTATCCCAGCTACTGAAGACAATAAAATTGGTTACCCTGAGCCTAAATTCCGCCTTAGATATCGAGGGCTTTTTGCTTACCATGTTCGATTCCAGAAATAACCTCTGCCATCAGGTTGCTGATGAGGTCCGAGACCATTTTCAGGAGAAGGTTTTTAAAACGACCATTCAACGAAATGTTCGTCTTAGTGAATCGCCCAGCTACGGAAAACCAATAATTCTTTATGACATAAGCTCTAAAGGAGCCAATAACTATCTGGATTTAGCCAGAGAGATAATCGCTAAGGCAGGAGAATCTACCAAAGGAGAAGCAATTGAGCAAGCGCAGGGCCCTGGGAAAAGGATTGTCAGCGCTAATCCCTGAGGTTAAGGAGCCTAGGGGGAGTGAGTACTTTCTTTGCCGCCTCGAGCAGATTAGCCCCAATAAATTCCAGCCGCGCAGGAATTTCGATGAACAAGCAACTGCCGAGTTAGCTGCCTCGATCAGGGAGAAGGGCTTACTTCAGCCGCTGATTGTCCGCCGACTTGAGAAAGGTTATGAGCTTATTGCCGGAGAAAGAAGATGGAGGGCAGCTCAACTTGCCGGGCTCAGTGAGGTGCCGGTAGTGGTAAAAGAAGTGAATGATTCAGAGCTACTGGAGATAGCGCTTATTGAGAATATCCAAAGAGAGGATCTAAACCCCCTGGAGGAAGCCTTGGTTTACCAGCAACTCATCGAAGAGCTCAATTTTACCCAAGAAGATCTTTCCCGGAGAGTAGGTAAGGATCGCTCCACTATTGCTAATGCCCTGCGGCTGCTAAAGCTCCCTCAGGATGCCTGGGACTCACTCGTGAGCGGGGATCTCAGTAGAGGACATGCTCGGGCAATCCTGGGGCTGGAGGGAAAACAGCAACAAAAGGAAGCTCTGCGTAAGGTTCTAAGAGCTGGTCTTTCAGTCCGAGAGACGGAAAGATTGGTGAAAAGACTGAAGAGTAAAAAGACCAAGCAAGCTGAGGCAGAGGTTGATCCTCAGCTCGAGTTCCTGACAGAGCAGCTCAAGAAGCTCCTGAAAACCATGGTAAGGATTAGGGATCGGGGAGGGAAGGGGAAAGTAGAGATCGAATATTATTCCTGGGAGGATCTGGAGAGGATTCTGGACTTGATCCGGGATTAATCCCTTTAGAAATTAATGTTAATTCCTAGGTGGTGAACATTTAGTGGTTGATAAAACTTTTAAGATATTGGTTGGGTCAAACGGTTGTGGTTGCGCAGCTAGAATCGTGATTCGTAAAGCGGTTATGGATGAAATTAAAAATCCAAGAGCTTAGGAAGAAACGCAACCAAGTGACGAAAGACGAAACGAGCAGCGCAGCCGAATAACGAATAACCAATGAAGTCTGGTCAAAAAAATATATGGCTGGAATTATCAAATAAGATAGGTTCACTGCCAATTTCTAATGGGGCGCAGAAACTCCAGGAAGTAGAGTCTTGACAGGAGGGTTTTATTGAGGTATGTGATTCAGAAAGGAGTGGGTATAGTGAACCCTGTTAAAAGCTTATATGGGACTTTAGTCCGCCTAAGACGGATCTCTAACGGGGTAAAAAAATTAAAGGCAATAGGTTTCGAAAGGAGAAAGAGGATGTTAAACAGGCAAAAATCATCAGTTGTGGGTCCCCCTAACGCCAAGATCCATACCATTCTGGGAAGGGAAAGTGAGTTCGAGGGAAAGCTGAGCTTTGAGGGTACCGTTCGCATTGACGGCAAGTTTGCCGGGGAAATTTTTACCAAGGGCAAGCTGGTAATCGGCGAAGGAGCGGTGGTCAGTGCCGAAATAGAGGTTGATAGCGTTATCATCAGCGGTGAGGTCAAGGGGAACATAAATGCCAAGAGCCGGGTGGAGATTCATAGCCCGGGAAAGCTACGTGGAAATGTCCAGACACCGATCCTGATAATTGAGGAAGGGGTAATCTTCGAGGGCAATTGTCAGATGGAAAAGCTGAAAGAAACCCCTCCCCTTTCCCTTCTGGTTAAAGAGGAAGCCAACGGAGAAAAGGAATCCCGGAAGGTAGACGGCTAAGACCTAAGGATAAGATGAAGAGGGTGGTGCGGCTTGGAGTACTTATTTCCTTATTGGGTCTTTTTGCTCTTCCGGCTTCCGCCAGTAGTGAGTCCGCCTTAGGCGGAGAGGGAAGTCTTGAGGTATTAGAATTAATTACTAAGCTGATAATTCAGCTTTCGCTGATCCTCTTCGTAGCTAAAGTGGGCGCAGAGATCTGTGAAAGGTACCTGCGACTGCCCGGAGTCTTAGGGGAATTGATAGTGGGGATGATCATCGGTCCCTTTGCTCTGGGTGGATTGATAAGAATTCCACTGTTAGCAGGTCCTCTTTTCCCCTTACCTAAGTTCGGCTCCCCGATTCCGGTTTCCAGTGAACTCTTTGCTTTTGCCCAGATCGCGGCAGTAGTTCTTTTGTTCATGGCCGGTTTAGAAACCGATATAAGAAGATTTCTTCGCTATGGGGCTCCGGCGATAATCATTGCCCTGGGGGGAATGATTGTCCCCTTTTTCCTGGGAGCCTACATTACAATCCTTTTTGGCTTTGCCCCTTCTATCAGCGATCCTCTTGCCTTATTTATGGGAGCAATTATGAGTGCAACCTCAGTAGGAATTACCGCCCGGGTGCTCAGTGGTATCGGCAAGCTCGATTCCCCTGAAGGGGTAACGATTCTGGTAGGGGCGGTGATAGACGATGTTCTGGCGATCCTGATGCTGGCGATAGTTGTCAGTTTAGTCGGGGAGAAAGGAGGGGTTGCCTTTTCCAAAATTGCTTTAATTGCCCTCAGGGCAATTGGCATCTGGCTGGGATTGACCGCGGTGGGAATTCTGCTTTCCCGGCAGATCGAGAAGGCTCTTAATTGGTTCAAAACCGAGGGCTCGATCCTGGCTCTGTCTCTGTCCCTGTGTTTTTTTGCCGCTGCTATTGCCGAGCTTTTTGGCCTGGCAATGATCATCGGGGCTTATGCGATGGGATTGGCTCTTTCTAACACCGAGCTTTCATCCCGCCTGGAGAATGCGTTGAAGCCGGTATATCATTTTGTGGTCCC
>JAUWWP010000298.1 GCA_030616835.1 Deltaproteobacteria bacterium
ATTTCATAAATCAATACAGTGACAAATCCTAAATCCCAAACCCTAAATCCTAAATAAATTCAAAATCCCAATATCTAATGTTCAAAACCTTGTCCTGGGCCTGTCGAAGGGAATGTTTTGAGTTTTGGATTTTGATCATTTGAAATTGTTTAGAATTTGGTGCTTAGTGCTTAGAATTTGCTCATCTGTCTGGATTTACCACAATACCTTATGCACAATTATTTCTGTCGTTCTATATAATACGTCATCCTTACCTTACCCGGGCTTCATTCAGATCGAAGTCTTTAATCAGCGAGCGAACGTGATTAACTCTAAAGGTCTCATCGGCCAGGTTCAGCATTAGCCCTCGCCCTCTTGCCTCGAGCTTCGGACCAGCGAGCTCGATTACTGCTAAGGTGAAAATCTTGTTCTCCGATGGACTAAAATCAAGAGAATCGGTCCTAAACTGGTAGCCATCCTCGGAGGTTACTAGAATTTGACCCTGGAGATGGATAATTTGAGTATCAGTGTTAAATTCACCCTCCTCGCCCTCCAGGGTAATCCTACCCCCGCCTTCTGAAAAGCAGGTCAACTTAATCTTCTTAAAGAGGACTAAGTTTTTTTCCTTAAAATAGCTGGCCGCCTCGGCCTCAAGCTCCCACTGCTTTACCGTGCCTTGGGTCTGCGTATAGTCAATCTTTTTTAGCCTTAGGTCAGCATCTGCGGGATCAACTCTGATTGTATTGATAATCTTTTGTCCGGATCCTTTGGCTCTCTCTTTCCAGAAAGTATTGGAGGAGAAGACCCCGATGATGATTAGAGCCCCAAGGATCAGGTAAATAACAGTACCTTTAACTCCCTTCATTATTATTTTATACCATAATTTCTCCCCAGTTGTAAAGGGGAATAATTTTTTGAAGTTTCCTCAAAATTTTGAGAAAACTCCGGGATTGAACCCCTACATTTACGCATTATTGAGGTTTAAAATTATTCTCTTCCGATTTTTTCCTCATCGGTTATCACAATCTGGGTTACATTCTCCTCCCAGACGCAGCCACACTGATTACAGGAATAGATCCCGTTTTTCCCCTCAGCAAGATTTGATTCCTGAAGAACCTCTATCCCCTCGGGAGTAAAAGAATTCCACTTGTCATTTCCGCACTTGGGGCAGGCCATAATTATCCCAAATTATGCGCAAACCCCGTTAGAAGCTCACCCCGTAAGGATTCAACCCGTTAGACAAATTGTCTAACGGGGCAAGGGTCTTACAGGGCTCACCCGGGGCTTTAGTCCGCCTCAGGCGGATAAAGAATCTGACCCCGTAAGAAACCAGAGGTCTTACGGGGTTCATCTGCGTGACCTGTCCGACCCAGACGGGCAAGCCCTGGGGCTTTCTAACGGGGCAAAGCCCAGATTAGTAATTATTAAACGAAAGCTTAGCTTAAGTCAAGAAAGATCACTCTGGAGTTTCTTCAAAGTTCCTTATACTGGATAGCCGGGGCTTTCGAGCCCCGGTATTTAGACTTTATACGAATCGCCTTAGCGGGGCTGGAAAGCCCCGCCTATCCACTGCAAAGATTACTCTCCTGATAGATCGCGATTGGGAGATGGTGTTGGGGTAGAGGGAGAAGAAGATTAGTTGAAGTTATATTAATCTCTCGTATAGTTTTGAGACTCTAGTGCCCACAGTATAAGAGGAGAATTCTTTAGGTGAAAAATTAGTTTCAAAGGAATTCAGGTTTTCGAGGGCGAGGGTAACTTTTGCGGCGAAATCGTGGGGGTCGTCATTCGTAAGTAACCCATTCTTGCTATTCTCAATAATCGCCTTTGTTGCCATGGATCTTACCGCAACTATGGGAATGCTGGCTGTCAGCGCCTCATACAACACAATTCCTTGGGTATCGGTTACCGATGGAAACAGGAACAAATCAGCAAGCTTGTATAACAAAGGCAATTGGCTGCGCTTCTGAAAGCCCAGCCATACCAGGTTTTTATCTATTTGTAATTTTACTGCTTCTTTCTGTAATTTTTTTCTCTGGACACCCTTTCCCACCATAACCAAGACTATGTTATCAAATTTTTTTAAAATTAAATTTAACGACTCGAGCAGAAGCAACACGTTTTTTTCTCTTGCCATTCTTCCGACGAACAGGAGAACCTTATCAGATGAACTAATTCTTAATTCGCGTTTAATTTCGTCGATCTCGGAGGGGTCGTAATTTTTATTAAATATCTCCAAATCAATTCCTGTCGGGACAACCTCAACCTGGGTTTTAACTCCAAGATGAGAAAGATGCTGTTTTATTTGCTCGGTGGGGGCAATAACCAGATCGCACTGGTTGGAAAAATCAGTAATTCTTTTACAGATAACTTTTTCGAAAACCTGGGAGTTGGAAGAAAAGTAATTCAGAAAATATTGGTAATATAAGGTATGGTAGGTAAATACCAGGGGAAGTTTGTTAGAATGAGCTAAGCGCAACCCTGCTTTTCCCATTAAAAACGGATGATGCACATGAATGAGGTCCGGGTTAAACTCGGTCAATGAATTAATTATCTAAGAATAATCAAGCATCGGCAGGGGTACCGAGAGCCAACTGGGAATAATATTCAAAGATGTTGCTCGGTAGATAAGTTGTCCGTCAAGATCATCATTGTTGACATAATCCGGAGCAAAAACAAAGGTACGATGACCTAACTCATTCAGCGCCTTACAGAGAAAATCAATTGAAACTGCGACGCCGCTTACCCTGGGGAAAAAATTGTTGGTAAAAAAAACAATGTTCATGAGCACTTACTTAAGATGGCTAAAAGTGCCGATTAAGTCCTCGCTAAGGATATTAGGTAGTTACCCTAACATATTCCCCAACTCTATTTTCTAATTATATCTAAAAGTATTTGGAAATTCAAGAGAATTTTCACCCCGTTAGAAATCCGCCTCTGGCGGACTGTCGGCCCGAATAATGTAGGGGCAATTCATGAATTGCCCCTACTTGAAGGATTTTTAAGAAAACTCCAGATCCAAACTCCTGATCATAGATATTTGACAAATGCAGGAGAATTATGGTAGAAATTTCCGTAAGTCATAAGTTCTCAAATCTAATAAAAAATGGATATTCTGCAGAGCCTTTTTCATTATTTCGCACAAAATAAGTATTTAGTGGTTTTCATCGGAACAATAATAGGTGGGGAAACCGTTCTTTTGGCCGCTGGATTTCTTGCCTCTCTGGGTCATCTTGATATATTTTTAGTGGTACTGTTTGGGGCAGGAGGAGAAGTGGTAGCAGATATACTATGGTACTGGATAGGATATCAAAATAATAAAAAATTTATAATAAAATACGGTAGATATGTTTTTCTGAATGTCCGCAGAATAGAGCAGCTAAGAAACTATTTTGCTAAACACGGTGGTAAAACCCTCCTGATGGTAAAATTTATGTATGGAATCCGCACCATGACCCTCCTGATTGCGGGGATGGCAAAGATGAATTTCTTACGCTTCCTGCTCTTTAACACCTTAGGGATATTTATCTCGGTGGTCTTATTTACTTTATTAGGATATCTATTCGGGCATAGCTGGGCCTTACTCGATCAATACACCATCTATGTAGGAATATTTATGACAGTCTTGCTGTTATCCATTATAATTTTAACCCTTTATATCAGAAAAAAGACCAGTGAGAAAATTAGCCAGACTTAATGAATTGCCCGGGAAAAAGAGCTATAGTCTATTTTTATTAGTTTCGATTTTTTGTATTGGCTCTATCACCTCGTCATTTGCTCGGGCTCAATCTGGGTTTGAAACCATAGGGAATCCCGAGGAAGCAACTGAAAAACCCGAGGAATCGAGGAAAGAGAAAAAAGAAGACTACCCCATTAGAAGATGGAGCCTGGGCTTGTCAGGGGGACTTTACCAGCCAAATCAGAGCGGGGCTTCCACCGGATTTAGCTTCAGCCTTGCGGTTCGGTATCGAATAAATCCAAATCTGGCAAACGATCTGGCTGTGGGCTATACCCAATATGGTTTAGAGGTTCTGCCTTCAGGGCAGAATAATGG
>JAUWWP010000249.1 GCA_030616835.1 Deltaproteobacteria bacterium
ACCGAGGAAGCAGTTAAGGCCAAAACCGATTTAGTGGGAACTGCGTGTCCCTTTTGCTTAACTATGTTTGAGGATGGAATAAAGGCCAAGGAACTGGAAGAGTCCCTCAAAGCAATGGACCTGATTGAGCTGATTGCTCAGGCAATATAGCAGTAGTAGGGGTAATTCATGAATTGCCCCTACGGCTTTTTTCCCAAGGTTAAGAGCTTTTCGTTAAGCTGGGTAACCTTGCCTTCCAAAATAGTCTTCTCCTCCAAAAGGCTGTCAACTAGCTCCCACACGTCCTTGGAAGCCCCTTCCCTTCCCCCGAGCCTCTCAAGCTCTTTTAGCTTACTGTCCAGAAAAAATATTCTCTCTTCCTGTTCTTTGACCTTCTTCTCTAAGCCAATTCTTTCCAGGGAAAGACCTTCCATCGCCGAGAGCTGCCCTGACTGCTGCTTGATCTTTTCCTTAAAACCCTCCTTTTCCTGAAGGAGTCGGTCAGTGGAAGTGGATAATTTTTTATGAGCCTCTCTTAATTTTCGGATAAGTAGGCTTTCCTCCTCATGTTTCTGGTGAGCATCCGTGAGCCTGTCTGCCTGCTCTTTAAGCCTGTCTTCCAGAACTGAGATCTTCTCCGCCTGTTTTCTGATCCGGCCTTCCCACTCAAGTTTCTCCCGCTGAAGAAGGTTAACCCGCTCAAATAACTCTTTGTGCTCCTTCTGCAAATCTGAAACTCTTCCCTCTTGCTCGGCAATCTTCTTGTTCAAATCTCCCTTTTCTTGCGAAAGCCGGGCAAATTTTTCGGATAGCTCCTGATAAGCCTTCTCCGAGCTTTTAGTATTCTTTTGAGCATCTTCCAGGCCCTTCTCCAGGGTGGAGATCCTCTGCAGGTGCCCCCGGACCCTGCCTTCCAGCTCCAGCTTCTCCTGGAGCATTCCATCAACCTGAGCGGATATCTCTTTGCGGTCCCTTTCCAAATTTTCATTAAGGGCCCGGGCATCTTCCAGTCTTTTCTCCGAAGCCGAGACGCCTTCCTGGACTTCCTGAATCCTCTTCTCCAGCTCCAGCTTTTCCTCAAGGAGGCTACTGACCCTCTCGGTCAGCTCCTCATGATCCCTCACTGAGATATCTCTGCCGATTTGGGCGGTTATTTTTGCAATTAGGTCTTCGGCAGTAAAGCTCCCGATCAGGTAATCATCGGCCCTAAGCTTCAACTTCTTCTGGTCTTCAAGCTCCTTTTCATCGGCTTCCCGGGAGACCATAATTAGCGGAATATCTTTAAGTATTTTATCTTCCCTGAGCCTTCGAAGTAGCTTATTATCATTGACCCGCTTACAGAGAATATACTCACTCACCTTGGGCAATTCTAAGGAGAGCAAGATTAAATCAGGGGCCTCTCCCCTTCCTGCGGCCAGGCTCTTTTCCTCATTATCCAGGGTGACAACCTGATACCTCCCTTCTTCCAGGGTGCTAGTGAGCATCTCGGTTAAGAAGCGGCTTCTCTCGATTACCAGGATCTTTTTCAATGCGCTTCCTCCCAGTTCTCTCCCCAGCCAATATCTACCTTCAGGGGGACCTTGAGCTCCACTGCTCCCTCCATCTTTTCCCGGATTAGTTCCTTTACCTGTCTCAGTTCTTCTTCCGGAACCTCAAAGACCAGCTCATCGTGAACCTGAATAATCATTTTGGTCTCGAGCTTCTGCCTTGTCAAGCACTTACCAATATTAATCATCGCTATTTTGATCAGATCCGCCGCCGTGCCCTGGATCGGGGTGTTAACGGCAGTACGTTCGGCAAACTGACGAGCCGTGGCATTTTCACTCCGAATATCCGGCAGCCAGCGCCGTCGCCCCAGTAGGGTGGTTACGTAGCCCATTTGCTTAGCATCCTTTAGGGTCTGCTCGATATAGCTCTTGACCCCCTGATATTGGCTAAAGTAACTGTCAATATACTGCTGGGCCTGCTGAGAGCTGACACTTAACTCTTTTGCCAGCCCATAAGCACTCATCCCGTAGATTATCCCAAAGTTAATAACCTTTGCCTGCCGGCGCATCTCCCCGGTAACCATCTCCGGTGAGCACCCGAAGACCTCGGAGGCAGTGCGACGGTGAATATCCTCGTCTTCTCGGAAGGCCTGAATGAGGGTCTCATCACCGCTCAAGTGGGCCAGTATTCTGAGCTCCACCTGGGAGTAATCGGCTGAGAGAAGCCTACCGCCCTGCTCAGGGATAAAGGCCCGGCGGACCTTCCTCCCCGCTTCGGTTCGCACCGGGATATTCTGAAGATTGGGATCGCTTGAAGAAAGCCTTCCGGTAGCAGTCACCGTCTGATTAAAGGAGGTATGAATACGCCGGGTTTTTGGGTTTACCAAATTGGGAAGGGTATCAATATAGGTGTTTTTCAGTTTGGCCAGGTTGCGATACTCCAGAACCTTTGCGGGTAGCTCATGGTCCTGGGCAAGTTTGGTCAGCACATCCACATCAGTAGAGTATCCGGTCTTGGTTTTTTTCCCGGGAGGAAGCCCCAATCGTTCAAAAAGCACCTCTCTTAGCTGGCGGGGGGAGCCAACATTAAACTTAACTCCTGCCAGTTGGTAGATCTTATCAAGCAACACCTCAAGCTGGAGGCCGAACTCCCGGGACATCTTCTGGAGAGCCTCCTGGTCGATCTTTACCCCGTTTAGCTCCATCTCCGCCAGAACCCCGATCAAGGGAATCTCGACCTTCTGGAAAAGATCCCCGAGTCCTTCCTCCCTCAGCCGAGGAAGAAGCCTTTGGGTCAGCAGAAAGGTAACATCAGCGTCCTCACAGGAATAGGTCTTGGCCTGTTCCAGCTCCACCTCGGCAAAGCATTTGCTGCTCTTCCCCGAGCCAGTCACATCAGCAAAGCTTATAAGCTTGTGATCAAGCCACTCCTGGCTGATCTGCTCCAGATTGTGGCTGCGTCGGGAGGGATTAAGCAGGTAGGAGGCAACCATAGTATCGCTGCTCACCCCGGCAAGCTTTATTCCGTAATGGTTAAGCACGATATAATCATATTTGATATTCTGTCCGTATTTCTCAATCTCCTTCGACTCCAGCACGGGTTGAAGAAGCTTAAGTACATAATCTCTATCCAGTTGCCGAGGCGCCTCCGGGTAGTCGTGGGCTACCGGCAGGTAAAAGGCCTGGTAGTCCCGGAAGGAGAAGGAGAGCCCTACGAGCTCCGCCCGCATCGGATCTTTCGCCGTAGTCTCCAGATCGAGAGCAAACCTTTTAGCTTCCTGCAGATCATCCACTAACTGCTTAAGCTCCTCTTCCTTCAGGATAAGGTGATAGTCCTTAGCGGAAAGCCGACGCCGGGAAGTAAAGGCCCGGATGAGCTTGGTGAATTCCAGCTCCTTAAAGATGCTCTGAAGTTTCTCTTCGTCAGGCTCCAAGAGCCGGAACTCTTCTAAGTCATACTCCAGAGGAACGTCGCAATCGATGGTGACCAGATCCTTACTGAGGCGGGCCTGATCAGCAAAGCTAACTAATTTCTCCCGGAGATTAGCCTTCCCGACCTTATCCAGGCTCTCCAGGAGGTAGTCAATACTACGGAACTCCTGAATAAGGCCCGCCGCGATCTTCTCCCCGATCCCCGGCACTCCGGGAATATTATCCGATGAGTCCCCCGCCAGACCCAATACCTCGATAACCTGACCAGGCTCTACCCTGAACCGTTCCCTTACCTGCTCAGGACCGGTAATCCGGTCTTTCATCGTATCCAGAAGGGTGACCCTATCCGAGACCAACTGCATCATATCCTTATCTCCGGTGACGATCACCGTCTCCATTGCCTTAGCAGCAGCATCCTGGGAAATGGTACCAATAATGTCATCGGCCTCATACCCCTCCTTTTCCACAACCTTGAGCTTAAATCCTTCAACAATCCTTTTGATCAGGGGGATCTGGGGCTGAAGCTCCTCGGGCATGGCCGGTCGGTTTGCCTTGTAATCCTGATAGATCTTCTGGCGAAAGCTGGGGGCTTTACTGTCAAAAATCACGGCTAAATGGGTGGGCTGGTGATCTTTGATCACTTTGAGAAGCATCTGGGTAAAGCCATAGACGGCGTTAGTGGGTAGCCCCCTGGAGTTGGAGAGATGGGGAAGGGCAAAAAAGGCTCGGTAGATATAGGAGCTGGCATCGATCAAAAACAGGCAAGATTTAGGGTTCATTAATTCCCTTTACCCCGTTAGAAAGCCCCGTGTGAGCCCCGTAAGACCATCGGTCTCTTACGGGGTGAGCTTCTAACGGGGTTTAAAGCAAGTAATAAACTACATAATCTTAGTTTATAATAGACTAAACTTCTCCTTATTGTCAAATCCTTGTCCTGAGCCATGTCCTGAGGAGGCTGGCCGATCCCCTTCGACTTCGCTCAGGACATGGCTTCGAGCATTTCGAGACGCCCCATAAGGGGCTCCTCAAGGACACGGCCCATTTCCGTGGCTCTGAGGAGGACAAAGTCTGTCTCGAAGGGCTCAGGAAATTTATCCTGAGCCTGTCGAAGAAATAGAGTATCTCCTTCCTCTGATTCCTCCAATCAATTTTCTTGACATAACTCAAAATATAATTGATAATGACATAAAGATATTAAAGGAGTAAAAAGGAATGTATGCGGTAGTTAAAACTGGAGGAAAGCAGTATCGGATAAGTGAGGGAGAAGT
>JAUWWP010000046.1 GCA_030616835.1 Deltaproteobacteria bacterium
CGGTGAGGATGAGCCGGAGCCCCAACCGGAGGAGGCCGACGGGGGATATGTGGATTATCTACGCAGGAGAATAAAGGAGATTAAGGCCCCCAAGGGGGTCGTATCCACCACGCTTCCCAGGAGGGCAGGGTTTATAACCTACAACTATGCCAATGTCACTATTAAACACACACGGGATAAAAAGGGGAATCGGTCTCGCCTGATCGGAGATGAAAATGGATATGTCTCTGGTGAAGACCCCATTCCCTATAAATTTCATTTTGATCCGGAAGTTAATATCCAGTATCATTACATCGCCCTTGTGGTTGGATTGACGGACAATCTCACTACTGCTATCAACTTTCAGTTCACCAAAGTGGACTCTGTAGTGAATAAAACATGGGAGTTGAAGGAGGAATATCCTGAAGAGCAATTCTGGCAAGCCACAGAAGAGTATGACCGAAGGGAGATTCTTGACTATCACACTGATGGGGTTGAATTTGGGGACATCAGTCTGATAGGGAAATACCGCTATTATAGCTCCGATCGGATCGGAGCAGGAGGATATCTCGAGGTAAGGCTCCCCACCTCCGAACCCCTTGATCCTAATCGGAATCCACAGTTGGCCACCGGCATCGGTATTCCCAGCGGCGGTAGATTTGAGCCGGGAAAATGGGCAATCACACTGGAAAACGACATTGATATCTTCCTTCCCGAGCCTTTAGATAATTTTATCTTCTTCACCAGCCAGAAATATGGTATTCAGATCGGCGGCAAGCTTGACTCACCGACAACCACCGCCTTGCTTTTAGAACCGGTAGATAAAAAATGGCATGCTACTGAAACGTTGCCCCAAGAAAACCTGGACCCAACTTATGAGAAGAAGGCCGGGGATGCAATATTCTTTGATGCTGGTCTTTCAGCGGACATCTTGCCGATCATCACCCCCCAGATTAAGTATTCATACATGTGCTTCTTGCGCAGCAAGTACAAGTCCAACTTAGCGTCTTTCAATAACTTTATGAACGAGCAGGCCAAGACCGCGTCTGTCCACCACCTTGAACCTCAAATCTTGATCAATCTGCTCCAACTCAAAATTCCTTTAACAATCAGCTATAGCTATTCCTGGCCCTTCTTTGTCCGGGATTTCTATGAATTCCCTCACCACCGATTAACCACAACCATGTACTTTATCTTTTGAGCCATATATTTAATTCAGGGAGTAGCAGGGAATAGCAAGGAATAGCCCTTCGACAGGCTCAGGACATGGCAAGGAATAGCAGGGACTTGAATCCTATCTGTGATGAAACTTTATCCAAAAAAATTTGACCAGGTTGCGGCGGAAATCGTTAACCTTCTGACCGAAGACGGGGATATCGAGATTGAAGCCCCAAACAGGGAGGAGGTAGTGCAGGATATTGTCGCAATTATGAATGAATACCTGAGCGCCGAATCAAGGCTCCGGGAAGAGGTTAGTGATCTGATGGCCCAAAAGGGAATTCCTTCCACTGAGTTTGGCAGGGTAAAGAGAATATTAATGGAGGAAAGAGGGCTCAAGAGCGGAGATGAGGGAATCGAGTGGCTAATCGATCAGATCCTTCAGAGCTTTATGGTCGGCAGCCATGTGGAGGAGGTCTACGCCGAGGACCGGTTGATGAAAAGGAAGATCCTTACCATCTTCAAGAAGCATTTTGATATCGAGGAAAAACTGGATAAAGAAGTAAGAAGTAAGTTGAAAAACATAAAGGAAGGGACCCCGACCTGGGATATCGAATATAAGAAAGTTCTCCGGCAAACCCAAAAACGCTGGGGCCTTATTTAATAAATCCAAATGTCAAAACCCAAATGCCAAATGAATGTCAAATGACTAAATGTCAAATATCAACTGAGAAATCCTAAATCCCAAATCCTAAATCCCACACAAATCCCAAATCCTAATGTTAATGTTCAAAACAATCCCTTCGACAGCCCTGTCCTGGGTGAAGTCGAAGAGCTCAAGAGATGGTTTTGAATTTTGGGTTTTGATCATTTGAAATTGTTTAGGATTTGGTGCTTTGTGCTTAGGATTTATTCATATGATTTGTTATTTGGACTTTGGATTTCATTTGAACTTTGAGCTTTGGCATTTGACATTTTTTAGCCATTCCTGCCTATTTCCTCCAGAACTCCGGCACCAACAGGATAATGACCGTATAGATCTCCAGCCGGCCCAGGAGCATACAGAAGACTAAAACCCACTTCCCGATGAAGGGAATATGGGCATAGTTATTAGCCGGCCCGACCAAGCCTAATCCCGGGCCAATATTGCCAAGCGAGGCGGCTACCGAGGCAATGGCACTGACGAGATCCAGACCCAGGATGGCCATAATGATCGAGGCCGCGACAAAGAAGAAGATATATAACAGGAAGAAACCCCAGATGCTCTCCATAACCCCGGGAGGAACCACCTTTCCTCCCAGCTTTATGGGCACAACTGCCCGAGGATGGATATGTCGGTAGAGCTCCCGATACCCCTGCTTAAGCAGAAGAAGATTCCTTAAGCATTTGATGCTTCCTCCGGTAGAACCGGCACATCCTCCCACAAACATCAATATCAGCAGGAGATACTGGGAAAAGGAGGGCCAGCTCCCAAAATCAGCAGTAGTATATCCGGTAGTAGTTACAATTGAGGAAACCTGGAAAGAGGCATATCGTAAGCTTTCCGAGAGATTATAGTGAAAGTCAAGCCGCAGGTTAATGGTAACCAGAGTGATGCAGATCATTATCACCATCATATAGAAGCGAAACTCCGCACTCCTCCAGAAGACCGAAAACTTACCTTTTAAGAATTGATAATGCAGGGAAAAATTTGCCCCTGCCACCAGCATAAAAAAGATAATTACTATTTCAAAATAAGCACTGCGGTAGAACCCAATACTGGTAGATTTGGTGGAAAACCCTCCAGTTGCCATTGTCCCGAAGGTATGGCAGAGGGCCTCAAACCACCCCATCCCTCCCATTAAGAGAAAGGTAGCCTCCAGGGCGGATAATCCTACATAGACCTTCCAGAGAGTCCTGGCCGTCTCCCTCACCCTGGGGGCAAGCTTATCTACTACCGGGCCCGGTACCTCAGCTTTATAAAGCTGCATTCCCCCGATCCCTAAAAAGGGCAGGATCGCCAGGGAAAGAAGGATTATTCCCATCCCTCCCAGCCAGTGGGTAAGGCTGCGCCAGAAAAGGATTCCGTGAGGTAGCCTTTCAATAAAGGTAATTACCGTAGCTCCGGTAGTGGTAAAGCCGGAGGCAGACTCAAAATAGCAGTCAACAAAGCTCCCCAGGCTTCCGGAAAAGAGATAAGGGAGAGAACCAAACAAGCAGGCACATATCCACCCTAAGGCGACGATGGCGAATCCATCCTTATTGCCGATCTCTTTGGTAGAGCCCCTGGTTAAACCGTAGAGGATAAGTCCGGAAAGAGTGGTTATTGAAAGGGAAATAAGAAGTGCTTTTGCGTCTCCCTCGGCGTATATCAGAGAAACACCAAGGGGGAGGAGCATAGCCAGTCCGACAAATAATATCAGAGCTCCCAGGACATTACCGATAAGCCTGAAGTGCACTAAAAATATTCCAGCTTTACCATCAGGGCTTTCTCCACCTTGGGGATGGCCTTTCCGAGGGCGAAGATAATCACCCGATCATCCGGCAAAATCTGGTCATTGCCGCGAGGGATGATAACTTCCTCCCCTCTTACCACTGCCCCCACAATGGCACCCTTAGGGAAGCGGATCGTATCTAAGCGCTTATTGACGATCTCCGAGGTCTCCAGGGCCACGAATTCGATAGCCTCGGCCTCCTCACCATCCAACTGAGCCACCGATAGAACCTTTCCTCGGCGGACAAATTGAAGGATCCGACTCACTGCCGAAAGCCGGGGACTTACCATCACATCCACTCCGATGGTAGTAACTACCGGCATATAGCTCGATTTATTAACCAGAGCATAAACCCTTTTGGCACCCATCCGCTTGGCCAGCAGTGAGCTTAAGATATTTGCCTCTTCGTCCTTCGATACTGCTAAAAAGGCATCTGCCTCAGCAATATTCTCATCCAGCAACAGAGCCTGGTCAGACGAATCTCCCTGAAGAACTATTGTCTTATTAAGGCTCTCTGCCAGCTCCGAGCATCTGGCCGTAGAGCCTTCAATGATCTTTACACTTAGCCCTCTTTCTTCCAACCTTTGAGCCAGATATAAGCCAACGAAGTTTCCTCCACTAATCATTACCGTTTTCACCCGTCCCGCTTTCTTCCCCAGCATCTCCAGGACCCCGGAAACGGTGCTATCCACCGTCACCAAAGAAATCAGGTCTCCTACCTTAACGACATCCTCACCTTTAGGAACGATCAATGTATTTCCCCTTGATATAGAAGCGATAAGCACCCGGTGCGAAGGATGCAGCTCCTTCAGGTCACGCAGCTTCTTCCCTGCCACATAACTGCCTGATTCCACCAAGAACTCTATTAACTTAACCTTCCCCTCGGCAAACTCCACAATTTCAGTAGCTCCGGGGACCTTTAGAAGACGTAAGATCTTATCGGCAGCCTCCCTTTCCGGGTTGATGATCAGATCGATACCCAGATGTTCCTTATCTAAGATGGTAGTATTACTACTGTAATCCGGGTCCCGGATGCGGGCAATCTTGATTGGCACCTTAGATTGAGAGCCTGCGATAAGGCAGGCAATCATATTTACCTCATCACTATCGGTAACGGCAATAACCATCTCCGCGGTATCGATCCCTGCCTCCTTCAGAATCCCGGGCCTGCTCCCCTTACCCAAGATACACTGCACATCCAGGCATTCCTGTGCGCTCATTATTCTTTCCTCGGAGCTATCAATAAGGATGACGTCCTTATTTTCTGAAGAAAGCTTCCTTGCTATATTGAAGCCAATCTCACCGGCTCCAATAATAATGATCTTCATATTTTTCTCCGGCGGAATTTCAACTTATTTCCAGTAGCTCCTTGACTACACTCAATACATAGGGAGCACTGATAGGTTTGGTAATGTAGGCATTTGCCCCCAATGCCATAGCCCTATCCTTATCCTCCTTCCCCCCCTCAGTGGTGATAATAACAATAGGAATACTCTTATAAACATTGTCCTTGCGAATCAAACTTATCATCTTCAGACCATCCATCACTGGCATATTGATGTCAACGATCACCAGATGGAAGGTGTCGCTGAGTAGCTTCTTAAGCCCATCAACCCCGTCACCTGCCTCTACCACCCTTAGATTCCTGATCCGCTTTAAGGCAAAGATGATGAGCTGGCGCATTGTGGGCGAATCCTCAACAATAAGAACCTTATGTTCAGCCATTACCTTCTCCGCAGGATTAATAATAATTTGTTGGGGTTTTCTTCAAAACTCATTCAAGTAGGGGCAATTCATGAATTGCCCCTACATTTTGCATTTTTCATTTTGCAATTTGCAATTTCTTTTGTGTTCTCCCTATTTAGTGAGCAGATCAATGAAGCCTTGGATTGTAGTAAGCTTCCGCTCTGATTCTGAATACAGCTTTGAGCTAAATATCGCAGTGGCAGCATGACCTGCCAGCAAAGTGAAAAGCTCATAATCCACCTCAACAAACTTCGACTTCTGCTGCAGAAGCTTATAGATAACAATTACCCCAATAATATGCTCCTTGATCTTCAAAGGGATACAAACGATCGGACGGAGTAAATTGGCCTCCTCCTGTTCATTTATCTGGTCAATAAAATAGGACTCTCCCGTCTTTGACACCATGCCGATAATACCATCTCCCACCTTAACTGGTGGAATCTCCTCCTTATCTATTCCCTCAGTGGCCATAGCCTGCAGCTCCTTGGCCTTCTCATCGAGAAGGAGGATTCCAAACTTCTCCGCCCCAATGAGATTGATTATAATCTCCAATATGATCTGGAGCACATCTTTAAAGTCCATGGTAGAGTGGAGCTGATAACTGGCAATATAGAGGTTAGCTAAGTTGTTATTCTCCTCCTCAATCTCTACATACCTCTGGGCAAAATCTCGATTTTCTGACTCCACTTCCCGATATCGGCCCAGCAGCTCCTTCTTCTCTTCCTCTAACCGGGAGATCTTCTTCACCAGTTCCTTCTGTGCCTCCCCAGCCCCAGTTGCCTGACTCAATGATTTACTCTCTTCCTCCAGCTGGACTACCTTGAAACGCAGCTTTTCATTCTCTTTTAGTAGCTCCTGAGTGAATTCAGCTCCCTTTTTGAAGGCCTGAAGGAACTCCTCTGCCCGGGCAAATATACTCCCATTCTTCTCTTGCGAATCTCCCATAATACCTATACCCTTTTACCCCGTTAGAAACATCAAGCGGATTCATCCGCCTCAGGAGGGCTAAAACCCTGGGTGAGCCCAGTAATACCCCTACCCCATCAAGCAATTTGTCTAACGGGGTTTACCCAAATTTCTTATAAGCATATCACAAAGAAAACAATTTTTCAAGTACCTGCGGTAGACCATTTAATTATTTCCTCGGGGATCTTGGACAGGGGCAGAACCTTATCAACCGCCCCAGTGTTGATTGCCTCCTTAGGCATCCCAAATATGATTGAACTGTCCTCCGATTCAGCAAAGATCTTCCCCTTTTTCTCTTTGACTACTGAGAGCCCCTCTTTACCATCATCACCCATCCCGGTCAGGATTACTCCCAGATTATTCTCTCTGAATACCGCTGCTGCTGAACGGAACATCAGATTAATGGAAGGGACATACTTCTCGTTTAATTCCCTCTTCTTCAATCCCACCACTACCGAACGGCCTTTTCTCTCCAGAAACATACTGTATCCACCCGGAGCAACTATTCCCTTCCCTTTCTTGACCGGTTCCCCTGCTTCCGCTTCCTTAACCTGGATGGGAGAATATTTATTCAACCTTTCGGCAAAAGCCTTGGTAAAGCCGGCGGGCATATGTTGAGCCACAACAATCCCTGCCGGCAGATCCCCGGGAAGGGAGGAGAAGATCTGCTGAAGGGCTGCTGGCCCTCCGGTTGAGGAGCCGATAGCCACCAGCTTCAAATCCGCACCGGGAAGGTGCCGAGATTTCGGCTGTATCGTGGGTACGGAGTAGCGTTCCGTTCTCTCCAACTTTTGGGGAAGAGCTGAAACGCTCTTCTGAAGATTTTTTAGCTTAAGTTGACTGGCAGCCATTACCTTCTGGATCAGATCCTCTTTAATATTGTAAAGTTCAGGAGATATCTTGGTGGTTGGCTTGGCCAAAAAATCCATTGCCCCCAGCTCCAGAGCCCTAAAGACATTCTTGTCCCCCATTCGAGCTGAAACAACGATCACCGGGGTGGGCTGGAGCTCCATCAAAATCCTCAGAAAGCTGAACCCATCCATACTCGGCATCTCCAGATCCAGGGTTATTACATCAGGTTTAAGCTTCAGGGCCTTTTTAATCCCCTCAGCTCCATCAACCCCGGTTCCCACAACCTTTATTCCCGTAGCCGATTCCAGGATCCGTGAAAGGGTTCGGCGATTATAAGCGGAATCGTCAACGATCAAAACCTTAATTACCTTTTCCATTCCCTCGACAGGATCAGGACAAGTCTTGGCCATCCCTATATTCAGAAGCTAAACCATTATCGGGGTTTCTGATATACCAGGTCATTTTTAAAATGCTTTAATTTAAAAGAGGTACTCACGTTCATCAATGATTCTGCATGTCCCAACAACAGGTAGCCCCCGGTTGCCAGAAGATCATAAAAGCTTTCAACCACCTTTCTCTTAGACTGGTGGTCAAAGTAAATGAGGACATTTCGACAGAAGATAATATTCATCTTTGGTAGCAGATTTGTCCTGGCTGTATCCAGTAGATTAAGATAACTAAAATTTACCAGCTTCTTCACCTCATCCTTGATCTTCTGCCTCCCATCGAGCGGCTCGAAGTATTTTTTAATATGTTTTTCTTCGGTAACCCGAAAAGAAGATTTAGAATACACTCCTTTCCTGGCTATCTTCAATACCCGATGACTGATATCACCGGCAAAGATCTCCACCTTCCACCCGGCGAATCTCCCCCCTTCCAGAACCAGCATTGCCAGAGTATAGGGCTCCTCCCCGGTGGAACAACCAGCACTCCAAATTCGTAGCTCCTTCTGTCCTCCCTTTCCTTTAGTGGCAACCAGCTCCGGGATGATCTCTTCCTGGAAGGCTTTCAGTTGAAAATCCTCACGGAAGAAGTAGGTCTCATTGGTCGTAAGAAGCTCAACAATAGTACCCAACTCCTCTGTCTTACCTCGACCATACTTTAAAAAATAGAAATAATCTCTAAAAGAGGAAAGCTGATGCAGCCTTACCTGTCCAGAAAGACGTTTCTCTAAGAGAAACTTTGAGCCGCTATCGAAACATATTCCACAGTAATTCCTGATGAGATCTCGAATCCAGCAGTATTCTTCTTCGGATAACTTTAGTAATGGTTCACCAAGCGTCATTTTTTTCTATTCCTCAGAGCCCTCTCTGCCTCCTGACGTATCTCTATATTAGGATGATCCCTTAAATTACTCAAAGCTCTGGATACCCCTGGGTTATCTACCTTCTTCTCCAGAAGCCTTATCCCTACCTTGGTTACCTCGGGATCAGAGTGATCCAGAGCAGCAACTAAAGACTCACTCTCCTCTTCCTGTTCTGCCAGAACCTCCATGGCGGATATTGCTACTATCCCTGAGGGAGCAGAGAGCATTTTCCTTAAGGCCTCCCGGAATTTTCTCGTGGGAATCTTCCCCAGCCCCCTGATCGCGGTCCTCTTCACCCAAACATCATTATCCTCCAGAGCCGTAAGTAACGCCTCCAGAGCCTGGGAAGTTCCCAGCTCTGCCAAAGCAACGGCAGCAGCCCTGCGCACCTCGACTTCCTCATCAGCTAAGGCAAGGCTCAGTTGATCCACCGAGTCCTCCAACCGCTTACTACCCAGGATATCCACCGCGCTCCGGCGAACTTGATAAGCTTCATCTTTAAGAGCAAAGTAGATGTCCTTTAACTCCTCCGGGCCACCGATCTCCCCAAGGATCTTCAGCGTGTCTTCTCGCATAAAAATATTCTGAGAATTAAGAAGTTGTCTGACTGACCCAATAACCTCATGGGAGAAGGCCTTACCCAAAAGGATTAATGCCGATCGCGCTGCCTCCCGGGTCTCTTCTTCCCCTTCCATTATCATAATTAGATTATCCAAGGCCGCAAGTGAGCCAATCTTTCCTAAGGCCACTGCTGCGGAGCACTGAATTTCCTCTTCTTTGTCCTTTAGACACTTCAGTAGCAGTTTTTCAGCCCTCTTTTCCCCTATCTCTCCCAAGATGTAGCAAAGGCGCCGGTGGAGGCTGGTATCATCCTCCTCAAGAGATTCCATCAGGGCGGAAGAGGCTTCCTTCCCAATCTCAATCAGCGCCTCCGTAGCCACCTCCTGAGTTTGGAGGTCTTTAATGAGTTCAATCAGATCTCTCGCTACCTCTCCTCTTCCCCGCCATCCTAAAAGTCTTGCGCTACTGGCCCTAACTTCAACACTGTAGCTCTTTAAGGATTTACTCAGTTCTAAGGCCCAACGCTCCTCAGCCGCTTCCTTCACCCTTCTTTTAATCTCCTCATTGGAGAGACAATCATAGAGATTCACCAGAGCTACCAGGGCTGCCTCCCGATTGCTCCTCTGCGGATCACCGAGACCCTCGATCAACCAAGGAACTGCCTTCAGGTTTCGCGAAAAACCCAGGGCAGTGTAAGCCGCCTTTCGCATCATGGGGTCTGCAATAGCCTTGACTAAAGGCGCCTCAGGAAGCTTTCTTCCCGCCCGGCCAATCTCTCCCAAGGCCTCGAGGGCGGTGAATCCAAGCATCTGCTCTTCCTCCTTGAGGAATTCCAATAAGGGAGTAATCGCTTCTTCCCTGCCTAACTTTCCCAGGGCCTCGGCCGCGGCGGCGCGCAGATTATCATCCTCCTCCTTGAGGATTCCGATCAGATCCGGGAGCGCCACTGGCTCTCTGATCTCTCCCAGAATGTCGACAATAAACTTCTTAACCTCTTGATCTCGGAAGCTGAGATTAGCTATTAGCTTGGGAACTGCCCTTGCTCCCATCCCCTCCAGGGCCTCGGTGGCGGTATTCCGCTTACCGGCATTATCACCCGCCTCCAGAGCACATATCAAGGTATCTATTGCCTGCTCACTATCCTCAAAGTTAATAATTTGTTCCGCGGCTGCCTTGCGTACCCTCCAACTACTATCCCCAATGGCCTGCTCCAAAAGCTCAAGAGTCTGCTCGGGAGTAATCCCACCCAGTTCAAGGATAGCTTCCCTCCTAACCTCTTCATCAGGATTGCTGAGCTTCTGCTTTAACTCCTGCTCATCCATTACCCTTAAGCCTCTCCTATCCCCAGTTCCTTTCTCTTGGAACTAATAAACTCATCCAAATAATAGCTAAGATAATCGGTGCCTTCACGAATCTCTGGGGGAACCCTTACCAGATAATACCCCCGTCCTTCCTCGATATCCCTCTCTAAAAGCTTATAGAAGCTCCCCTCCCTGATCCCTTTCTCAATGAGATCCTGATTATAAAGCACGATATCAGAAACAATGATCCTTGCCAGCCGCTTGGCCTTCTCATGTTCCTCTGTCTCCTCTATCCCCGGTTTTTCCCGCCTCGGGCGGACAACCTCTTCATCTCTTGCCCTTCCCTCCTCAGGTGGCTCGGGCCGCTCGGGCACCCTTTCCGCAGGGGCCAATAGCTTATTTATCTTGGGGACAAGAATCCGGGGAATCAGGTGCATTTCAATATAATCATCGGCCCCATAGAGAGATTCCGGCTCTCTTCGGAACCGAGTTTTATCATATACCGATGCTACTAAGATTATCTTAATATCTCGCAATCTCTCATCTCGACGCATTAGATCACAGAACTCAAAGCCAAATACCTCGGGTAGGGCTACATCAATCAAAACCAACTGGGGGTGAAGCTCTTTCAGCTTTGACATTGCTTTTATCCCATCCGGAGCAGTTATCACTTCAAAATTATTTGCCTCCAGGATCCTCCTTATCCTTAGGCAACAGGTTTCGCTCTCATGAGCGACCAGGATCCTTGCCTTCTTCCCCTCCGAGGGGACCTGCGTAGGTCTCCTTTTAACCAAAAAGACCCCGCGGCACCGGGAACATTTGAGCTTAAGTCCCTCAGGTGGAACCCTGGCATCATCAAGCTTAAATTTGGTCTTACAACGGGGACAGGAAACAATCATTCTTAG
>JAUWWP010000458.1 GCA_030616835.1 Deltaproteobacteria bacterium
AGCTCACCATCTCCCCGGACAGGGTCTTCGAGCTAATGAAAAAGATGTTCAGCCAGGCCTCCCTTTACCGCCGGGGCGGAGGGATTCACTGCTCGGCCCTCTGTGACCGGGAGAGGGTTATTGCTTTCAGTGAAGATATTGCCCGCCACAATACCATTGATAAGATCCTGGGGCAATGCCTGTTAGAGGGGATCAAGACCGAGGGCAAGATCCTTCTGACCAGTGGGAGGATCTCTTCGGAGATGCTCCTGAAGACGCTGAGAGCCAGGATTCCCCTGATCGCTTCTCACACCTCTCCTACCAATCTTACGGTGGAGTTAGGAGAGAGGTTCGGGGTAACCGTGATCGGTTATCTCCGGACCGGGAGAATGAGCATCTATACCCATCCCTGGCGAATAAAGAATTAGCTGATGTGGTGAGAAATAGGCTTGACAAAGTGAGAAATTTATTATAATTAAATCTAAATCTACTAAATCTATACTCATGAAAAAAAGCAGAAAAATTAGTGCTGAAAAGCCTGTTCCTAAGAAGACGAGCCGTGCGCAAGTGAGGGCACTTAAGGATATTAAGAAGGCAGACCGTGAACAAATGAAGGCAGTCAAGGACATGCTGCTCGATATGAAAGGAAAACTGCTGAAGGAGATCTCTGAGAATGTTAAAACAGAAAGTGACACACTTAAGGGCGAGATCGGTGATATTTACGACCTTGCCTCCCGGGATCGGGAAAGAGAGTTCTCTCTGCTTTTAGGGGATCGCGATCGAGAAAAATTAATGCAAATAGAGGAGGCTCTGGGGAGAATCGAAGAGGGGAGCTATGGATTTTGCGAGGAATGCGGTGAAAAAATCTCTACTGGCCGCCTGATAGTTATGCCCTTTACCAAGGTATGTGTTGAATGTAAATCAAAGATGGAAAAAGAAGAGGAGGTCGTCAAAACCTTAGATGAAGAGGGAGCCTATCAAGGCGTGGCCAGTTTTGATCCTGATGAAGATGAGAGTTAATCTTTGACCCTCTGCCTTCATCCTTTATCTATAAGAATTTAGTTCCTTCCTGCCGATTGTTTCTATTCTCAAATGAAACCCAAAGTTCAACTTACAAATTCATTTACTTTGGGGAATAGCAGGGATTTGAATCCTCTTGTCCTACGAAGTCCCGATGGACATCGGGACGAAGTAGGATGAACCATTAAATCCTATCTATTGTTATTTGGATTCAGCCTTCGTAGCCAGCCTACTTCGCCGAAGTGGCTACAAAGGCTGAACTACGGCGAAGTAGGCTTTTGGATTTATTTGTTTATTTCCCAAATTCGTGATAAGCCAGAATTACAATCCTTGCTATTCCCTGCTACCCCTTGCTATCCCATGACTAAAAAATTAGATTGAAGGGGGACTGGATGAAAAGAGCTTTAATTCCTGCCATTATCTTAATATTGATGATTGCACTCGGGGCCTGGTATCTTTTCCGGGGAGAGGCTGAGGATGAGGGGGTGATCGCTGCCTCGGGCACTATTGAGGTTACCGAGGTTGATATGAGCTCCAAGCTTATCGGCCGGGTAGATGATATAAGGGTGGAGGAAGGGGAGCAGGTCAAGAAAGGAGAGATTCTGCTGACCCTGGAGCACAAAGAGCTCCTGGTTCAGAAGAAACAGGCCCTGGCCGTCCTGGGGGTTGCCCGTCATCTTTCTGCCCAGGTGGAGGCAGTTTTAAATAACCTCACTACGGCCTCCCGGCGCGCGGAAAAGTTGTACCGGAACGGTTCGCTTTCCCAGCAGAAGTATGAGGAAATTACTACCAGATTAGAGGCTACCAATCAGCAATACGAGGCAGCAAAGAATCAATTAGCCCAGGCCGAAGCCGCCCTCGAGTTCGTCGAGACCCAGATTGCCAATGCCCGGCTCGAGGCCCCCATTGACGGTGTTGTCCTTCAGAGGAACATTAATGTAGGGGAGTTGGCCTTTATGGGAATGCCCCTGATAACCTTAGGAAACCTTTATGATGTCTGGCTTAAGATCTATATCCCCGAGACGAAATTGGGCAAGGTAAAGTTAGGACAAAGGGCAGAGATTACTGTCGATTCCTTTCCTGATAAGGTCTATGAAGGGAAGGTAATTAGGATAGCTCAACAGGCCGAATTTACTCCTAAAAACATCCAGACTAAGGAAGAGAGGGTAAAGCTGGTCTTCGGGGTTAAGATCGGGATCAAAAATCCTCTTCAGGAGTTAAAGCCAGGAATGCCGGCGGATGCCAGAGTCATAATAAAATAAATCCAAATTCCAAAATCCAAATGCCAAATGAATGACAAATGTCGAAATTTCAAATGTCAAATATTTTGTCATTTGAACTTTGGGTTTCATTTGAACTTTGAGCTTTGAAATTTGACATTCAGCCTTCATAGCTAATACGGTGAAGTAGGCTTATCTCACCTTCTATCCACTCTATTCCGTGAAGCGCCTAATCAAAGGACAAGTGATTTGGATGTCATTGACACCAAAGATCTGACCAAAATGTATGAAGGGGTTCTGGCCTTGGACAAGCTTAACCTTCAGGTCAGGAGCGGAGAGATCTTCGGACTGATCGGACCTGATGGGGCCGGGAAAACCACCTGTCTCCGCCTTCTGGCAA
>JAUWWP010000436.1 GCA_030616835.1 Deltaproteobacteria bacterium
TAATATCCCCCCAAATGGCAAGCTGTCCCCGGGTAACAACCACAAGCTGATTGGAAAGTAGACTCTCCTGGCCGAACTCATCCACCGCACTTACCCGGCAGTAAATAGATTCCGCCCCCACGGGTCGAAACTCTTCAAACCTTTGGTTAATGGTTTCGTAGCCTATTGCCTCATCCTTGTTATCCTCAGTAAGCGGTTCGCTATGATGATATACTCGATATCCCACTACCTCGCACCCTGCCGGGGCCTCCCAGGTGAGAGAAAGCCATTGAGTATCCAGAGTGTAGCTCCCCTCCAGGCCCTGCGGAGCATCACAGGGTGCACCGGGAGTCACCTCCTCCTTAATTATCGTAGTTTCCTCCCCGCATCCTAACCACATAAGCCCCCCTACTGCCATCGCCAGCGCCACTATCAACCCCATTAGCTTTAACTTATTCATCTTTCACCTCCTTTCTTTGATCTACCATAACCTCAGATTATCCTCCACGGATAATCCGAAATCATAAATTAACAAGCCCTTTTAGCAATGTCAAGCAAAAAATGCAAGGAGTTTCCCTGCTTTTTTAGTTAAAGAGTGGATAGGCGGGGCTTTCCCGTTCTCCGTAGTACTACTCCTTCGACAAACCTGTCCTAAGCGAAGTCGAAGGACTCAGGATAAGGAAGGATGAACCAGCCCCGCTAAGGCGATTCGTCCAAAGTATAAATACCGGGGCTTGAAAGCCCCGCCTATCCAATCCATGACCAAATCCTAAATTAATCAAAACCCAATGTCACAAATTCCAAATCCCAAAAGGAACAATTGTTTCGTGTAATTCGTGAAATTCGTGGTTCAAATCCCAATTCAATTCCTTCGACGGAGTTTATCCCGAGCGAGGCCGAGGGGCTCAGGACAGGCATTTGCAATTTTGCATTCAGCCTTCGTCCCGATGGACATCGGGACTACGGCGAAGTAGGCTTTTTCACTTTGCAATTTGCAATATCTTTAGTATAGTAGGGGCAAGGGGCAATTCATGAATTGCCCCTACTATATTCCTCCTGGAGGTGCAAAAGATGCGCATATTTGTTTCTATTCTCCTAATGGCCGGCATCGTTTGCCTTCCGCTCTGGGTGGAGGCCTCTTCGCGCAAGACATCCGTATACATCTTCGAAGACCAGGAAGGTATTCCCAGGAACCTGAACGCAGGGCTGGAGAAATCCGACATGGTCTTTCACCCCATGAAATGCAGCTCCTACGGAGAAAGCTGGTTCTTCCTAACCATGCTGGAAGACGGTGGATGGATCGCCTCTCTACTCGCGACGACAAACCAGGGAATTGGCAAGTTCAGATCGTCGGTCGATTTTGCCTACTACGCCGCCGACGGCACGAAGCATTCCGTCCACCGGCAGTTCAAACGAAAGTACCTGAAGGCCTCCGAGGATTCTTTCTCCGTCAAAATCGGGAAGAACTACGCCGGGGGAGAATTTCCGAACTACAAACTTGTCATTAACGAGAATGAGCTTCAAGCGGAGCTCAATTACACTTCTCTTACCAGGGGTTGGAAACCCGGCGACGGATTTCTCTATTTCGGAGAAGAGAAGAAGCGGTTCTGGAAGTTCGTAGCGCCGAGTCCTCGGGCGAAGGTCACCGGATATGTTGTGATTGATGGAAAGAAGTTAGACCTCAAAGGGCTCGGACACCATGACCATTCGTATTTGAATATCAAAAAGACCTCTTACACCAAGGTTCAATATGTGTTCCGCATGTTTACCGAAGAATTCACCCTGAGCCTTATGAAAATCGTTTTGCAGGACGGATATGATCGCAACTCGGCCGACATGCTCATGGTGGCGCAGGACGACAAGATAATTTTCAGCACGACCGAGCTGTCTTATGTGCCTTCCAGATTCAAGCTGGATAAGGATACCGGCTACAGTATTCCATATGAGTTCGTATTGAAAGCCTCAGGACATAGCCCTTCGAGTGCCTCAGGACAAAGCCCTTCGATTGCCTCAGGACATGGCTTTTCCATCGAGGGAAAGGTTGAGATCGAGCACTTGCTGGGAAGATACGATGTGCTGGCACATATTGGCAGGTTCCAAAGAGCGGTAGTGAAGACCTTCATCGCCAGGCCTTTTCTCTACCGTTTCCGGAGCAGATACGATCTGGAGTTAAAGATGGGCGAGAGAATCAGACACCTTGTAGGCAAGGGATTCAGCGAGGCCAACTTTATGGACTGACCTTGTCCTGAGTCTTTCGACAAGCTTTCTCTCAGTTAATCTTACGTTACCCAACGTTACCTAAATTTTCAATTGCATTCTTTAAATGAGTGTATTATCATTATATTAAATATGTAATCATGATGGAGGATTTATTATGATTCGTACACAAATCCAACTGACCGAGGAGCAGGCTGCGCAACTAAAAAGATTGGCAGCTAAAAAGGGGGCATCCGTTGCAGAATTGATTCGAAATGGAGTGGAAGTATTACTTCGCTCTACTGGAACTGTCAGCCCTGAGGAGCGACGTCAACGGGCAATCGCAGTGGCTGGTCGTTTTCATTCTGGCCGATCTAATTTATCTATCAAGCATGATAATCACTTAACTGAGGTATATAAGAAGTGAGCTTTTTTGTAGATACATCTGCATTCCTGGCTGTTTTGGATGCAGATGATTAAAATCACCAGAAGGCCAGGAAAAAATGGGAAGAGCTTATCTCGCAAAATGAAGGAGGCCTAAAGATGCAAATCCCCCCTACCCCCCCCCCTGGCCATCGGGGGGAGCATGTGTA
>JAUWWP010000432.1 GCA_030616835.1 Deltaproteobacteria bacterium
CCCTAAGCTCCAGAAAAGCAGGATGAAGCCGAGCATAAACCCGAAGTCTCCAACCCGGTTGACAATGAAAGCCTTCATCCCGGCGATGGCGTTCTTCCTGTCCTCAAACCAGAAGCCGATAAGTAGGTAGGAGCACAGCCCCACTCCTTCCCAGCCAATGAACATCAGCAGGAGGTTATTCCCCAGAACCAGGGTCAGCATGGCAAAGACAAAGAGGTTGAGGTAGCCGAAGTATCTTGAATAATTCTTGTCTCCGTGCATATAGCCAACGGAATAGACATGGATAATAAAACTTACCCCGGAGACAATTAGGATCATTACTGCCGAGAGGGGATCAACCAGAAAGGCTACATCGGCCTGGAAATCTCCAACCTGAACCCAGGGATAGACGAGGTTGGTGAAGCTCCTCGCCTCGGGTGGAAGCTTAATCAGGCTTAGAAAGAGCAGGATCGAGACACAGAAAGAGATAAATACTGTTAGGCAGGCCAGGGGGCCGACCACTTTATTGCCTAACCTTCTGCCCAGGAGCAGGTTAATGACCGCCCCGATAAGCGGCATCAGGGGAACTATCCAGACATAGTTTTGGATACAATCCATTGCCAATTATCCCTTTAATACATCGGCCTCATCAACGCTAATACTCTTAATATTCTGATAGAGTGCCAGAATAATTGCCAGGGCTACTGCCGCCTCCGCCGCGGCTAAAATGATAACAAAGATGGCGAAGAGCTGCCCGCTGATTCCGATAGTCACGAAGCGGGAGAAGGCCACGAAGTTCAGATTGGCTGCATTTAAAATAAGCTCAATCCCCATCAGGATGCTTACTGCGTTCCTCCGGGTCAAGACCCCGAAGAGCCCCAGGGAGAAAAGTAGGGCAGAGATAAATAAATAATGTTCTAGACCAATTACCACGGATAAACCTCAATATTAATTATCAAATCCAAACAACTAATGTAGGCTCATCACGAATTTATATTGGCAAACAGTAAAATCCAAATGTTATCCGATAAATTCTAAATCCCAAACCCTAAATCCTAAACAAATTCAAAATTCCAATATCAAATGTTTAAAACCATGTTCTGAGCCCTTCGACTTCGCTCAGGACAGGCCTGTCGAAGGGAATGTTTTGTATTTTGGTCATTTAATATTATTTAGGATTTAGTGCTTCGTGCTTAGGATTTATTTTATTTGGGCTTTGTCATTTGAAATTTTATATTACCTTACCTTCTACCCACTATATTCAGTGAAGAACCCCATTGTATCTGCTCAGTTCTCCTTTGGCGGCCTGACCTCTTTGCGGATGAGAATCACTGCCCCGACGAGAGCAACCAGGAGCACTACCGAGGCCACTTCAAAAGGAAGCAGAAAATCGGTCATCAGCAGTGTCCCAATCTCTGCAGTTGTCGGCTCCATTGGCCCCTCACCGATTAAACGCCAGGGCGTCTTAACAATAACGATTGACAGCAAAGAGAATATCACGGCCACTCCCACCGCTGCCAGAAAGACCTGCCCGGGACCGCCGAAGATCTTCACATCAAAGACCTTCCGGGTTAACATCACTCCAAACAGGATGAGTACCAGGATTCCACCCACATAGATAAGCACCTGGGTGGCGGCCAGGAAATCAGCGCTCAAGAATACATAGAGCCCGGCCACTCCGAAGAAGGTAAACAGCAGGGCAAAGGCCGAGTGGACAATATTCTTGCTCGTAACTACCACCAGGGCCGAGCCGACGGTGAGGGCGGCAAACAGATAGAAAATGATCTGATAGATAATTCCTTCCATTAATATCTCATTCCCTACGCACTAAGGCCTCAATCCGTAATGATAGATCATTGCCCCTCGGGTGTAAGTGGAAAGCTCATATTCCTTGGTCACCTTCAGGGAGCCGGTAGGGCAGGCTTCCACGCAAAGACCGCAGAACATACATCTGGATACATCAAAATTAAACCTGGCGGCAACCTTTTGCTTCCCCTTCCCTTCGGTCTCGATCACGATACAGTCAATCGGGCAGGTGCGGGCACAGACGGTGCATGCACTACACTTTTCGATATCATTGACAATTAGCCCCCGGTACTTATCCGGAATCTTCCATCCCCGGACAGGGTCTTCCTTCTGCTCAGGATACTGCATGGTGATCTCTTCCGAAGGAGAGAGGGCGTAGTGGATAGTCACCCTCATTCCTGCCAGGACAGTTCGGATCGCTTCCCAGATATCTTGGAAGTATTTTCTCATTTTAAGTAAACAGTTGGTAGATCAACTCCGGGATTCCCTTACCCTTGAAAATAAGCAGCCAGAGCCCTGTTCCGATTATATTAAAAAAAGCAAAGGGCAGGAGAACCTTCCAGCACATATACATAATCTGATCAACCCTTAGCCGGGGAAGTGTCCAGCGGACCCAGAGGATCAGATAGATTAAAAGAAAGACCTTTCCCAGAAAGACTCCCAGTTGAAGCAGATTCTCCAGATAAATAGGTAAGTCAAGGCCACTGATGATAGGAACCTGCCAGCCTCCTAAGAAAAGGGTGACCGCAATTGCGCTCACGATAAAGATCATCCCCCACTCGGCCATAAAAAAGAAGCCAAACCGCATCCCACTGTATTCAGTAAAGTAACCGGCAACCAGCTCGGACTCGGTCTCGGGAAGATCAAATGGGACTTGATTAACCTCAGCCATAGCGGCAGTAAAATAGACAAAAAATGAAATAAAAACAAAGGGATTATGGAATATATGCCAGTTGAAGATCCCCCAGCCACCGGATTGATTCCTGACAATCTCGCCCATGTTCAGGCTTTCGGTAATCAGAATCACCGAAAG
>JAUWWP010000352.1 GCA_030616835.1 Deltaproteobacteria bacterium
GCAAGCGAAATAAATAACAGTATTTAAAACAATCAGGCCGAACGTAGCCCAGGGAAATCTCTTAAGCTTTAGGTCTGTTCCCACAGGGATAAGCATTAAACCCTCCTTTTAATTCCTCGACAAATTCTGCACCTATCTGCGATCCGTCCATGCTCGCATCTATTAGGTTTATAATGGATTCTAATATATCCTACCTTCTTTCCTTTTTTCAGAACGGTTTCAGCGCACTTACAGGGCTTGCTTCCACAGTGAAGGCAATAACCCAAGAATAGGTCCACTCCATAAAAAGATTCAGATACAGAGCAGCAATGATAATGCCCACCAGGAAAAGCCCGATCACACTTTGCACATACAGGCATTAGATAAGTCCTCTCCAAAAATAAAAAAGCCGCTCAAAGAACTAGCTTTGGCGGCTCGGCGGACATACCTTTTAAACAGGTTTAGTCCCGTTGCTCTGCGTTTCACCTGAGAAATAAAAGAGTCACACCTTGACAGAATAAAATGACATTTGAAGATATGACCCAAAATCGCTAAAAGAGAGCTTAGTTTTTGACGATAGAATAAATACCGACCTGATAACCAGCATCCAGGACTTTACTCCTTACCTCCCTGGCCTTGCTCAGTTCTTTAAAGGCGCCGGCAAAGATCGTGTAGCCCCCGTCCTTTCGTTTTACTATCCTATTTTCAATACCAAGAAGGGATAACTTTAAGGAAATAGCTCTGGTTTCCTCCACAATATATTTTCTATTGATGTATAGCTTATAAACCCGCTCAGCAGGTTTCTCCACTTTCTTGTTGATTGCCGCTTGCGGCTTTTTCTTAAGTTTCGGCGGGGAAATGGCCTTGATTTTTTTTGCCGGGGACCGAGGCCTGGTGCTCTTCTTTTCCTCCGGAACAGGTCTTGGGGGAGGAGGAGATGGAATAAGCAATCCACTCTCCTGGAAGTTCTCGCTCAGGTCGGAGAGGGGGACAATTGGTTTTTTCGGGGGCAGGTTGATCTTGCTGATCGCGGTTGAGGCTTGCGTAACCGAAGGGTAGTGGGTGAAAAGGTAATTTCCTACTCTCAAGGCCAGTAACAGCAGAGCAATCGCCCCCCCACTGATTAAGAAAATCTTAAGCAGCCTTCTCTTCTTAGCTAACCCGGCGGCGAAGGAAGGTTTTACCCGAAGCTCCTGCGGTGCTGGAGGCCAGAAGAAATCTTTCAAGGAAGCTAAGGGAACTTCCTCATCGAGGAAGGATTTTGTCGACTTCTCCCCTAAAAATGGTTTCGAAGAAAGCCCTGCCTTAGGGAAAAGCACGGTGTGCCGAGTTCTGAAGAAATCATCCATCAAGGACTTCTCTATCAAGCTATCGCCCTTAAAGAATTGAGATTTACTTGCCATGGAGGTTCACCTCCTTTGCTGCTTAAGAGCAAACAACTTCTTACCTGGAGAGCTACGGGAAGCATTTAGCTTCTCCACCAGGCTTTCCAGCATCCTTCTGCTCTGTTCATTAAAATGAGAGAGTCTGATGCCAATGCCCGGAGGATCGTATTTTTGCAATAAGGCAACCTCTCCCTTGATTTTTAGCGGGACCGGAATGCCCGGAAGGCAGAGGCGGAATATGAATTCTGTTCCGAGATCCACACAGTTTTGCTTGGTTTCAATGAAGGTCCAGCCCTTACTAATCTTTTTCCGATAATCGGAAAGGAAGGTATCGAGCTTCTGGTAGGCAATCCTTAGCTCTAACGGTCTTGCTTGATAATTTTTTCTCTGGTTATCCATACTTACCGCCCTCCTTTCTTCGGACTTTCTCCTTAAGCTACGAGTGCGGCTGACTGGGAGGTAGAATTGATTTCCAGAGCCTTACGGTAGCTTTCCAGGGCCCGGTCTTTATCCTGAAGATTTTCCTCCATCAGCTGTCCAATCTCATAGTATAATTTAGCTGACCTCGAGGGATCTTTACTAAGTTTTGCCTCTCGGTGAAGAATCTGGATCAGTTCCTCCCATTTTCTCGACTGTCGGCATAATCGGTGTAAAGCCTCTAAGACCGCGCTGTTGCCCTGATCCAGCTCCAAGGCCTTCTTAAAGCTCAGGATAGCCTTATCGATCTGCCCAAACTTAAGCTCCCATAGATCTGCTAATTTACAATAAAGGGAGGTTGACTCGGCCCGAGATTGCGAGGCCTTTAGCCTTGTTTCATAAATATTGATCAGGCCTTTCCAGTTTCCGCTTTGACCCAGCAGCGTCTCTAAGGAGCTAAAGGCCTCAGAGCTGGAACGTCCGAACTCTAAGCTACGCTGATAGCTTAAAATAGCCTCATCTATCCTCCCGAGCCTTTTCTCCAACAACCTACCAATCTGGAAATGAAGAGAGGCTAAATGCTGGGGGGATTCGGTAATTTCTATCTCCCTTTTATACATCTTAATAAGTGCTTCCCAGTTTCCCTGGCGAAGATACAATCTTTCCAGGGCCCGGATCGCCAGTAGATGGGAGGGTGAATGAAACAATGCCTTTTGATAGCTTAGAATTGCCTGGTCCACCCGGACGAGCTTCTCCTCATAGAGCTCGGCATTCTTAATATGGAGGGAGATAATCTGATGGAGATCCTCGGTAAGCATAATCTCCTTTTCATTGATCTCAATAAGACTCTCCCAGTTTCCCTGCTGATGATACAGTTTAGCCAGAGACTTTAAAACCCGGAGGTCATTAGGGGCCAGGGCCAGAGCATTCTGGTAAGTTTCAATGGCCTTATCAACTTGGGAGAGCTTTCCCGCCCAGAGCTCACCGATATGGATGTAGAGATAGAGGATATGGTGTGGGTCCCGGGTAATCTCCAATTCCTTCTCCAGGGTGTTGATGAGCTTTTTCCAGTCTTTTTTCTGAGCATAAAGTCTACCCAGTGCTTTGAAAATAGGGAGGTCAGAAGGATCGAAACTCAATGCCTTATGATAGCTTTCAATTGCACGGTCAACCTGAGAAAGTTTCTTTTCCCAAATATCCCCAATATAGAAGTAAAAGGCCATGGCCTTCTGAGGATCAGGTGCCATCTCTCCCTGGAGTTCCAGCACCTGAATTAGCTTCTCCCACTCATTGTTTAAGGTATATATTTCTTTGAGCGCCTCCAGTGCTCCGTAATGGAAAGAATTTAGCTCCAGCACTTTCTGAAAGCTTAGCGCGGCCTTCTCCGGCTCGGAAAGCTTTTCTCTCCAGATCTCTCCGATTTTATAGTAGATACTCACAGCCTCATGAGGATCTTTAGTCCTCTGGACTTCCTCCTTCAGGGCAGAAATTAAATTCTCCCAGTTTCCCTCTTCTCCTTTATGTTTTATTGCGTTTAACATTACTTATAATCCTTCTTTCCACTCCTTTCATATAGCAATATCTGTTCCCTAATAGATAAATGCGGGCTTTTTTCAGTGATTTGTTGGGAAATTACCGGGGCTGATCTCCGCATCCACCTATTTTTAGGGATGATATGGATATCTTCCCCTATATTTTTTTATTTTTACCGGTTATCATCCCTTTTTAACCATCTAAAAAGCTTTTTAAAAAAGGACATTTTGACC
>JAUWWP010000021.1 GCA_030616835.1 Deltaproteobacteria bacterium
GGGTGGGGGACTGGGGTCCCGGGGAGGGTACCGCGGGCGCTTATTATGGTAGGCGTGGGGGTGGAGATAGTAGGGATAAGGCCCACTCAGAAGACGGTGGCTACCGGGGTGGAGATGTTTCGCAAGCTTTTGGATGAGGGGATAGCGGGGGACAACATAGGGGTGTTGCTCAGGGGGACGAAGCGCGATGAGGTAGAGCGGGGGCAGGTATTGGCCCATCCGGGCACAATCACGCCTCACACCTCCTTTCGGGCTCAGGCCTACATATTGACGAAGGAGGAGGGGGGAAGGCACACACCGTTTTACAATGGGTATCGTCCCCAGTTTTATTTTCGCACTACGGATGTTACCGGGATAGTGAAGTTGCCGGAGAAGGTGGAGATGGTGATGCCCGGGGACAATATTGAGGTAGAGGTGGGGTTAATCACGCCGATTGCGATGGAGAAGGAGTTAAGGTTTGCCATTCGGGAGGGGGGAAAGACCGTAGGGGCCGGGGTGGTAAGTGAGATCATCAAGTGATCACCTCCTAGATTCTTTGCCACTGCTTGACAGCCCCTGCTATTTTCTTTTGTAAGGCGGGCTTTCCTTCGACGGGCTCAGGACATGGCAAACCCGCCGTTATGTCGGGCATGATGCCCGACCTACAATAAATATGGTAACTCAGAAGATCAGGATTCGACTGAAAGCCTACGATCACCGGCTGCTGGATCAATCGGCCCTGGAGATTGTGGAGACTGCTAAACGAACTGGTGCTCGGGTAGTGGGGCCCATTCCCTTGCCTACCAAGATTCAGAAGTTTACGGTATTGCGTTCTCCCCATGTTGATAAAAAGTCCCGGGAACAGTTTGAACAGCGAACTCATCAGAGGTTGCTGGATATCCTGGAGCCCAATCAACAGACCGTGGATGCTCTGATGAGGCTGGATCTCTCGGCCGGGGTGGATGTGGAGATCAAGAGTTAAGATGTTTCCTCAAAATTTTGTGTCTTTACGGGACAATTTATTATAGATTCTGAAATCTACAATCTGAAATCTAATTTAAGTAGACAGGATGCTAAAGGGGATTATTGGAAGAAAGGTAGGGATGACCCAGATCTTCTCCGAGGAGGGGAAAAGGATTGGAGTAACAGTAGTTGAGGCCGGTCCCTGCAAGGTGATTCAGAAGAAGACCGAAGAAAAGGATAGTTATTGTGCCCTGCAATTAGGCTTTCTCGAGAAGAAAACGCAGAGGGTTAATAAACCCCTTCAAGAACATTTCCAGAAGAGCGGAGGAACCGCCTACTATCATCTCCAGGAGTTTCGAGTGCAGGAGGTAGACCAGTATGAGGTTGGACAGGGGATCTCAGTAGGTATCTTTAAGGTAGGGGAGCGGGTAAGCGTTTCCGGAAAAAGCAAGGGTAAAGGATTTGCTGGTGTGGTCAAACGGTATCATCACAAGGGTGGGGCGGCCTCCCATGGCTCGATGTTTCACCGGGCCCCCGGATCCATTGGTTGTGGCTCCTCCTTTCCCAGCCGGGTGTTTAAGGGAAAGAAGATGCCCGGACATATGGGTAATAAAAGAGTTACTATCAAGAATCGGCAGATTATAGGAATAGATGAAGCCAACAATCTACTATTACTCAAAGGGGCAGTTCCCGGGGCGAGGAACAGCATCCTGACGATAAAGGCAGCAGAGGGGAGTCAGGTAGGGGAGTGATTATATAGAACGACAAAAATAATAGGGGCATAGAGTATAGACAGATGAAAAAATTCTAAGCACTAAGCACCAAATCCTAAACAATATTAAATGACCAAAATTCAAAATACAAAACCCTGTCCTGAGCCCCGCCTGTGGCGGGGTCGAAGGGATTGTTTTGAGCATTTGATATTTGAATTTAGAATTTGTTTAGGATTTAGTATTTAGAATTTGTCAGCATAATATAGATTCAATATTCCTTTTTGGTAAGAGAAATGCCTGCTTTAGATCTTTATGATCAGGAAAGAAAAAAGATTGGACAGGTGGAGCTGTCAGAGGAGGTTTTCGGCGCCGAGCCCAAAAGCCGTCTCCTCTACGAAGCGGTCAAATGGCAGTTAGCCTGCCGACGGAGCGGCTCTGCCTCCACCAAGAATCGAGCTCAGGTAAGAGGAGGAGGAAGGAAGCCCTGGAGGCAGAAGGGAACTGGAAGGGCGAGGACCGGAAGTATTCGCTCACCGCTGCGCCGGGGGGGAGGGGTAATTTTCGGACCCACTCCCCGCAGCTACGCCTATCCCCTTCCCAAAAAGGTCAGGAAGGCTGCCCTGCGTTCAGCCCTGGCCTTAAAATTAAGCCAGGGAAAGCTAATGATCGTCGACAAGTTAGAACTGGCCGAGATCAAAACCAGTTCCTTTCTCGAGATACTTAGGAGCCTGGAGCTGACTGATGCCTTGATTGTTACCGAGGGGAAGAATTTCAACCTGGAAAGATCAGCGAGAAATCTTCCGGGCTTCAAGGTCTTACGGTGGGAGGGGCTAAATACTTATGACCTTCTGAAATATGAGCAACTACTTCTTACCCGGGAATCAGTAGAGAAGATTACCCCGCAGCTAAGCAAATGAAGGATATCTATCAAGTAATCAAACGACCGCTGATCACTGAGAAAAGCAATATCTGCCGGGAACAGCAGAACCAGGTGACCTTTGAGGTAACTCGAAAGGCTAACAAGCTGGAGATTAAACGAGCGGTGGAAGTTATCTTTAAGGTAAAAGTGCTCAAGGTACGCACCCTCCAGGTAGCCGGCAAGGTAAAGCGGATAGGAAGAAATATAGGAAAGCGGTCCAACTGGAAGAAGGCGATAGTGACCTTAAGCAAAGGAGATAAAATCGATTTCTTTGAAGGAGCTTAACAGTTACGCTAATGAAGAAATACCGACCAACCTCTCCCGGACTGCGCTTTCAGATTGTCTCGACTTTTGAAGAGATTACCTCCTCGCGGCCGGAGAAAAGCCTGCTCCGGCCATTGAAGAAGACCGGAGGTAGAAACTGCTACGGGCGGATCACCAGCCGCTTCATCGGAGGGGGACATAAAAGAAGGTACCGAACTGTTGATTTTAAACGTGACAAGTTCGGCGTGCCAGCTCGAGTAGCCTCGATTGAATATGATCCCAATCGCTCGGCCCGGATAGCCCTGCTTAATTATGCCGATGGAGAGAAGCGCTACATCATTGCTCCTCTGGAACTCAAGGTAGGACAGAGTGTTATTACCAGCAGTGAGGCTGAGATCAGAGCTGGAAATACTTTACCCTTACGCAATATTCCGTTAGGAACGGCGATCCATAACCTGGAGTTGAAGAAAGGCAAAGGGGGACAGATAATCCGGAGTGCTGGCTCTTCCGGGCAGATGATGGCCAAAGAAGGGAAATATGCTACGATCAGGCTTCCCTCGGGTGAGCTCCGTCTGGTTCTTCAGGATTGCCTGGCCACTATCGGCCAGCTCGGAAATGTAGATAATGATAGTATTTCATTAGGAAAGGCAGGCAGGAAGCGGTGGCTGGGCCGGATGCCCCACAATCGGGGAGTATCAATGAATCCGGTAGACCATCCCCATGGGGGAGGAGAGGGAAAAGCTGGGCAGGGCAATCCTCATCCGGTTTCTCCCTGGGGCATTCCCACCAAGGGCTATTGCACCAGAAGAAAGAAGAAAAATATATATATAGTAAAACGAAGAAAATAGCGGGAGGTAAAATGGGGCGCTCTTTGAAGAAAGGACCCTACGTTGAAGAAAGCTTGATGCGAAAGGTTGAAGCAGTTATGCGAGAAGAGAGCAAGAGGGTGATCAAAACTTGGTCTCGCCGATCTACCGTTACTCCAGAAATGATCGGGCTCACCTTTGCGATTCATAACGGTAAGAAGTTTATTCCGGTCTTTGTTACTGAAAATATGGTAGGCCATAAGCTGGGAGAGTTCTCTCCAACTCGTACCTTTCATGCCCACTCCGGAGAACGGAAGACCAAGGTAATAAAGGGACGACATTAAGGAGGATCGGAGGGGTAAATGGCGGTTCAAGCGGTTGCAAAATATATCCGTGTCTCTCCTACCAAGGTACGACCGGTGATAGACCTGATCCGCGGGAAAAGAGTACAGGAAGCCCTGCATATTCTGCAGTTCACCAAAAAAGCAGCGGCTAAGCCTATAAGTAAGGTAGTAAATTCGGCAGTGGCCAATGCTAAGCAAAGAGGAGATATTGATGTGGATACCCTTTATATAAAAATCATCTGTGTGGATCAGGGTCCGGTACTGAAACGATTCAGGCCAGTTCCAATGGGAAGGGCACATCCTATCCGGAAGCGCACCAGCCATATTAAGGTTGTTTTGGAAGAGGAATAAACCGAAGATCCGTAGGAGAGAAAAGGTGGGACAAAAAGTTCATCCAATTGGCTTCAGATTAGGGATATCCAAAACCTGGGATTCTCAGTGGTATGCGGAGAAGGAGTTTTCCCGACTGCTGCACGAGGATATAAAAATAAGAAAGTATATTAAGAAGAAGCTCCATCATGCCGGAATCTCTAAGATAACTATTGAACGGGCAGCCCAGAAGGTCAAGATTAATATCCATACCGCTCGCCCGGGAATCATCATTGGCAAACGTGGCACCGAAGTAGAAAATCTTAAAGATGAGCTCGAAAAGATGACCGATAAAGAGCTTTATCTAAACATTCAGGAGGTTCGTCGGGCCGAGATAGACTCCCAGTTAGTGGCGGAAAACATTGCCCTGCAGCTCGAGCGCCGGATATCTTTTCGCCGGGCAATGAAGAGGAGTGTAAGCTCGGCTATGAAACTTGGGGCAAAGGGGATCAAGATCACCTGTTCCGGGAGACTGGCGGGAGCAGAGATCGCTCGCACCGAATGGTACCGGGAAGGCAGAGTACCACTGCATACCCTCCGGGCAGATATTGATTATGGCTTTGCTGAAGCCCTGACCACCTACGGGTTAATCGGGGTAAAGACCTGGATCTTCAAAGGCGAGATTCTGGAAAAAGAAGAAAAACCTCACAAGTTAGATGTTACAACCCAGTAAAGCCAAATACCGAAAGCAACAGAAGGGACGGATGAAAGGAATAGCCTCCCGGGGATGCAATCTCAATTTCGGAGATTATGGTCTGCAGGCAGTGGGACGGGGGAGGCTCAGTAGCCGTCAGATCGAGGCAGCCCGGATTGCCATAACCCGTTCGGTTAAACGAGGGGGTAAAATCTGGATCAGGATTTTCCCGGATAAGCCTATCACTAAGAAGCCAGCCGAAACCAGAATGGGAAAGGGGAAAGGTCCACCTGAGGAATGGGTAGTTGTGGTAAAACCGGGCAGGATTCTCTATGAGATGGAGGGGGTAAGCAGAGAGGTTGCTCAGAAGGCTTTTCGCCTGGCATCCTTTAAGCTACCCTTTTCCACTAAATTTATCTGCCGGGAGGAGGCGGATGAAAGCTAGTGAGCTACGAAGCTTAAGCAATGAGGAGATTAAGCAAAAAGAGCAGGAGCTGGCCAAAGAGCTAGTTAACTTGAAATTTCAGCATTCTTCCGGGCAGCTAGAAAATACGATGAGGATTCCCCAGGTAAAGAGGGATCTGGCAAGAATTAAGACCATCCTGCGGGAGAAAGCCTTGGGCCTAGGTAAGGAAGGATAAGATGGCAGAAAGGGTCAGAAGAAAGGTACTGATAGGAACAGTAGTCAGCGATAAGATGGAAAAGACAGTGAGTGTGTCGGTTGAGAGGAGATTGAAACATCCCGTTTACAAGAAATTCATCAGGAAAATAGTCAAGCTCAAGGCCCATGATGAGAATAATCAAGGTAGAGTCGGAGATCGGGTCAGGATCATCGAAACCCGCCCTTTGAGCAAGCAGAAACGATGGCGGGTTCAGGAAGTTCTGGAAAAGGGGATAAGGGATTAGTTAGCTTGTCGGGGGAAGTGTATTCGAGGTAACGCTTATGATCCAGATGCAGACCACCCTGGATGTTGCCGATAATTCGGGGGCCAAGAAGTTATACTGTATTAAAGTATTAGGCGGCTCAAGAAGGAGATATGCCACCTTGGGGGATGTGATCGTGGCTTCCGTCAAGGAAGCACTCCCCAATTCCAAGGTTAAAAAGGGCGATGTAATGAAAGCGGTGATTGTCCGTACCGCCAAAGAAGTGGGTAGACCTGATGGGTCTTACATTAAGTTTGACACCAATTCAGCAGTTTTGGTTAACCCCCAGCTGGAGCCATTGGGAACCCGGATCTTTGGGCCGGTAGCTCGGGAGCTACGAGCAAAGAAATTTATGAAAATAGTGTCCCTGGCCCCTGAGGTTCTTTAAGGTCTAATGCGAGGATTCGCTGATGAGTCGACCCCATTTCCGAATTAAGAAGAATGAGGAGGTAGAGGTAACTGTCGGGAAGGAGAAGGGAAAGAGGGGGAAGGTCCTTAAGGTAATCCCCGAGAAGGAACGGGTGTTAGTGGAAAAGATCAACCTCATCAAGCGCCATACCCGTCCGGGGGCAAGGAGCCGACAAGGGGGAATCGTAGAAATGGAAGGACCCTTGCCTATATCAAATGTAATGTTGATCTGCTCCAAATGTGATCGGGCAGTAAGAGTAGGGTACAAAATTCTGGATGATCAAAGGAAGGTTAGGCACTGTAAGAGATGCGGGGAAATCCTTGATAAGTAGGGAAGAAAGAGAAGATGCCTCGACTTAAAAATCTTTTTTATCAAGAAATAGTTCCCACTATGATGAAGGAATTTCAATATAAAAACCCCTGGCAGGTACCCCGGTTGGAGAAGATTGTTATTAATCGAGGTCTGGGCGAGGCCAGCAGCAATGTCAAGATCTTGGATTCCGCCGCTCAGGAACTGGCTACGATTACCGGGCAGAAGCCGGTGGTTACCCGGGCAAAAAAATCCGTTGCCACCTTTAAACTGCGAAAAGGAATGCCAATAGGATGTATGGTCACGCTGCGCCGGGAAAGGATGTATGAGTTTTTTGATCGACTGGTTAATATTGCTCTGCCCCGGATGCTTGACTTTAGGGGGGTTTCCGGAAGGTCCTTCGATGGGAGAGGGAATTATACCTTAGGGATAGTGGAACAGATAATCTTTCCTGAAATTGACTACGACAAGGTCGAGAAAATTAAGGGTATGAACATTACCATTGCTACCTCGGCAAGGACCGATCGAGAAGCCAAGCGTCTGCTGCGTCTGCTGGGGATGCCTTTCCAAGATTGAGAGGGTTCTGGTGGCCAGAAAGGCCCTGTGCGAAAAGGCAAAAAGGAAAAAGAAATTTAAGGTAAGGGATTATCACCGCTGTCCTATCTGTGGCAGGGCCCGAGGATATATGCGGAAGTTTGATATGTGCCGTATTTGCTTTCGAAAAATAGCTCATGCGGGCCACATTCCCGGGATAACCAAATCAAGCTGGTGAGAGGGAAAAACCGATGGGTATGACTGATCCTTTGGCGGATATGTTAACCAGGATTAGAAACGCTAATATGGCCAAACTGGAAATGGCGGATATTCCCTCCTCAAAGCTAAAGCTCCGGGTAGCCCAGATCCTGAAGCAGGAAGGCTACCTGAAGGACTATCAGCTCATCGAGGACAGGAGGCAGGGCATCTTAAGAGTTTATCTAAAATATGGCCCTGAGGGTAGGGAATTCATCGAAGGAATCAAAATGATCAGCAAGTCCGGCCAAAGGGTTTATGTGAAGAAAGAACAGATCCCCGAGGTTCTCGGTGGATTAGGGATTGCAATTATCTCTACCTCGAAGGGAATTATGACGGACTCTGAGGCCAGGAAGTTCAATCTCGGGGGGGAGCTGCTCTGCACAGTCTGGTAAGTCCCGTTAGAAGCTCATCCCGTACTTGTCCTGAGCACTGTCGAAGGAAGAGATTCACCCCGTTAGACAAATTGTCTAACGGGTCAAGGATCTTATGGAGTCCGTCTCCGTGGCAATCTGCCTGAGGTTGATTTCTAACGGGGTAAAGAAAAACAAGGGGAGAAGATCTGTCGCGAGTTGGAAGGCTACCCATTCCCCTTCCGGAAGGGGTTAAGGTATCCATTTCGGGTTCCGAGGTAAAGGTAGAGGGACCAAAGGGGTGTCTGACCCAGGAGATTAGTCAGGGGATAAGTTTGCGAATGGAGGCGGATACCGTTGTGGTTGAGCGAGCCGGAGATACTAAAAGATTAAGGGCCCTTCACGGGTTGAACCGATCGTTACTGGGAAACATGGTTCGGGGAGTCTCCCAAGGATTCCGAAAGGAATTGGAGGTAACCGGTTTAGGTTATCGGGTTGAGGGCAAGGAGGGCCGGATTAGTTTAAAACTGGGATTTTCCCACCAGATCAACTACTGCTTGCCCGAGGGAATTAAGGTCGAAGTAGAAAAGCAGAATAAAATTATCATTGCCGGTGCCGATAAGCAGTTGGTAGGTCAGGTGGCCGCGGAGATCCGAAGCTTTCGAGCCCCCGAACCTTATAAGGGAAAGGGGATTAAATATGCGGAGGAGAAAATTCGGCGAAAGGTGGGAAAAGCAGGAGTGACAACTGGAGCAGATTAAAAAATGGAGCGTAGTAAGCTTAAGAGGCTGGCCCGAGCTAAAAGGAAAAGGCGAATTCGCAAAAAATTCAATCAATATGCCCAAAGGCCCCGCTTATGTGTCTTTCGCAGCTCCCGGCATATCTATGCTCAGATCATAGACGACGAGAAGGGGGAAACCTTAGTCCAGGCCTCCACCTTAGCGCGGGAGCTTCGTTCAAGTCTAAAGTCAGGGGGCAACATTGAAGCGGCCGAAAAGGTAGGAGAGCTAATAGCCAGAAAGGCACTGGAAAAGGGGATTAAGGAGATTTTCTTTGATCGCAGTGGCTTCCTTTATCACGGAAGGGTTAAGAGTTTAGCCCAAGCAGCAAGGCAGAACGGACTTAAGTTTTGAAAACTTGAGGCGGAGAGAAGGTAGAGGTGGAGAGAATCAATCCGGATGAGCTGGAGCTAACCGACACAGTAGTAAATATCAGCAGGGTGGCTAAGGTGGTAAAGGGGGGGAAAAGATTTAGCTTCAGCGCATTGGTAGTTGTCGGAGATAGCAATGGCTGCGTGGGGTTTGGTCTGGGCAAGGCCAAAGAGGTTCCTGAGGCTATTCGTAAAGGGGTAGAGAGAGCCAAAAGAAATCTGATAAAGGTTCCTCTCCGGGGCGGTACCATACCCCATGAAATAACCGGCTCCTTCGGTGCCGGAAGTGTTCTATTAAAACCAGCTTCGCCCGGTACCGGGGTAATCGCCGGGGGGCCGGTAAGAGCAGTGATGGAGGTGGCTGGTATCCAGAACATCCTTACCAAAAGCCTGGGATCCAGCAATCCCCATAATGTGGTTAAGGCAACCTTCGAAGGTTTAAACTTACTCATCAAACAACAGGAAATTGCCCGGGATCGGAGAAGAATTACCGAGGATGCTGAGGCGCAAAGTGAGGAGCACAGTGGCTAAAAATTTGCAGGTTACCCTGAAAAGAAGTGGGATCGGCCGACCGAAGCGGCAAAAGGCGACCCTCAGAGGTTTAGGACTGACCAGGCTTCAGAAAACGGTGATTCTAAAGGACAACCCGGCAATTAGAGGAATGATCAGGAAGGTAATTCATTTATTGAAAGTAGAAGAGACTGCTGAATAAATTCTAAGCACTAAGCACCAAATCCTAAATAATATTAAAATGACCAAAATTCAAAATACAAAACATTACGATCTTGAAAAGATAAGATAGTTTTAAATTTGGCTAATTTGAATTTTGAATTTGTTTAGGATTTAGAAATTAGGATTTAGGATTTATCAGTTTTTGGATTTAATTGTTTACCCCCAACAAGTCGTAATGATCTTAATTTAACCGGGATGAGAGAAGTGAAGCTAAGTGAGCTGAAGGCCCCCGTAGGAGCGAGGCATGCCCGCAAAAGGCGCGGCCGGGGAACCGGTTCCGGCCATGGGAAAACGGCTGGCCGCGGCACTAAGGGTCAGGGAGCACGAGCAGGAAGCGGTATCCCTATGGGCTACGAAGGAGGACAGACACCCCTGAAGCGGAGGGTTCCTAAAAGAGGATTTGTAAATATATTTAAGAAACACTACCACTTGGTAAAGCTCAAGGATTTAGAAAAATTTGCCCGGGGTGGAGTGGTAGGGATGGAAGAGTTTCGTAAAGCAGGACTAATCAAGAAGCGTAGCGACCGGATCAAGATTCTGGGTAATGGAGAGCTAAAGGGGCCCTTTACGGTAAAAGCACATAAATTCACCCAGAATGCCCGAGAGAGGATCGAGGCTGCTGGGGGAAAGGCAGAGGTGATCTGAATTGGTTAGTGGTTTTGACAGTATTGCTAAGATTCCTGAACTAAGAAGACGGGTTACTTTTACTCTGCTGCTGCTGGCAGTATATCGCATTGGTGTCGCCGTACCCACCCCGGGTATTAATAGTGATGCATTGGAAGAATTCTTTCAGCAGGCTCAAGGGACCCTTTTGGGAATGTTTAATCTGTTTTCCGGAGGGGCCCTGGAACGGTTATCGGTCTTTGCCCTGGGGATTATGCCTTACATCAGTGCTTCGATTATCTTTCAATTACTTACGGTGGTTATCCCCTATTTGGAGAAGCTATCAAAGGAAGGAGAGATGGGGCGGAAGAAGATAACCCAGTATACCCGATACGCAACAGTTGTCCTCAGCGTTATCCAGGGCTTCGGTATTAGCTTCGGACTGGAAAAGATGCAGTTGCCGGCAGGAGGAATGATAGTGCTTGATCCCGGCTGGTCTTTTCGATTGATGACGATAATTACCCTTACTTCGGGGACCGCTTTCATTATGTGGCTGGGAGAACAGATCACAGAAAGGGGTATCGGCAACGGAATTTCCCTCATCATTTATGCCGGGATTGTAGCACGAATACCCTCGGCTATCGTCAATAGCTCTAGATTACTCCAGACCGGGGAGTTGACTCTGTTTTTGCTTTTATTAGTAATTGCAATTATGGTAGCAGTAGTGGGAGCAATAATCTTCATGGAGAGGGGACAGAGAAAAATTCCGATCCAGTATGCCAAAAGGGTAGTGGGTCGAAAGATCTACGGAGGACAGAGTACCCATTTACCTTTAAAAGTAAATACCTCCGGGGTTATTCCTCCAATTTTTGCCTCCTCGCTGCTGATGTTTCCTTTAACTATTGCCAATTTCGTGGAGAACCCCATAACGAATGCGGTGCAAAATTATATGTCTCCCGGGGCTCTGCTCTATAACCTCTTTTCTGTTGGGCTGATCATCTTCTTCTGCTATTTTTATACCGCGGTAGTTTTTAATCCGGTTGATGTAGCTGATAACCTCCGTAAGTTTGGCGGCTATATTCCCGGGATCAGACCAGGCAAGAGCACTGCTGAACACATAGATAAAGTTCTCTCCCGGATTACTTTAGGGGGGGCACTCTACGTTGCGGCGGTGTGCGTTCTACCTACCATACTGATGAGTAGGTTTAATGTGCCCTTCTATTTTGGAGGAACTGCTCTGCTAATTGTAGTGGGGGTTGCTCTGGATACAATTGCCCAGATCGAATCACATATGCTCACCCGGCATTACGAGGGCTTTATTAAAAGCGGGAGACTCAAAGGAAGGAGAGGATAGTTGAAGGAAAGATTGGGGCTGATCCTTTTGGGCCCGCCCGGTTCTGGAAAAGGTACCCAAGCCAAGCTACTCACCGAGAAGTACAACATTCCTCAGATCTCTACTGGGGATATTCTTCGAGAAGCAGTTAAACAAAGGACAGAGCTGGGACTTAAAGCGAAAAAATTTATGAACCAGGGAGAACTAGTTCCTGATGATGTAGTAGTAGGAATTATCGAGGAGAGGTTAAGAAAAGAGGATTGCGAAAGGGGATTTGTTCTTGATGGCTTTCCCCGCAATATCGAGCAGGCCCATGCTCTGGAGGGAATTTTAAAAAAATTAAACTCACAAATTACCCAGACCATTAACCTGGCAGTGGGTGAAGAGGAGCTTCTAAAGAGGCTCTCGGGAAGACGGATTTGCCGGGAGTGTGGAGAAGGCTATCATATCATCTTTAATCCTCCTACCAACGGAGGGATTTGTAACAAGTGTGGGGGAGAGCTTTATCAAAGAGAGGATGATCAGGAAGATACCATAAAGGCCCGGTTAGCAGTTTATGCCGAGCAGAATGCTCCCCTGATCAAATATTATCAGGGGAAAGGCTTACTGCACAGGGTTGAGGGTAAAGGCAGCATCCAGCAGATCGTTGAAAGAATAATCACCACCATCGAAGGTACTCGTCGGGATGATTGATTTGAAAACACCCCGGGAGATAAAGAAACTAAGAGGCAGTAATCTTATTGTGGCCGAGATTCTATCCCGGATCAAAGAAAAGGCTAAACCAGGAGTTACTACCATAGAGCTGGAATACTTAGCCGAAGAGCTTCTGGTAAAGAAAAGGGCAGTCTCAGCCTTTAAGAATTATCACGGTTTCCCGAATTGTCTTTGCACTTCAATTAATGAGGAAGTAATTCATGGCATCCCTTCCAAGAGGATCTTGAAGGAGGGGGATATCTTATCCCTGGATTTTGGGGTGCTTTATCAAGGCTATTATGGGGATGCGGCTATCTCCGTAGCTGTCGGCTCAGTTTCGAAAGAAGCTCAAGAATTGTTGAAGACTACTGAAGAATCACTTTACCAGGCAATTGATAACGCCAGGGTGGGGCAACGCCTATCCGACATCTCGGCGGCGGTCGAGAGTTATGTGGAGCAGAGGGGATTCTCGGTAGTCCGTGATTTTGTGGGACATGGAATAGGAAGACAACTTCATGAGGAACCCCAGATCCCTAACTTCGGGCCGCCCGGGATGGGAGTCAGGTTGAAGGTGGGAATGGTTTTGGCCATCGAGCCAATGATCAATGCCGGAAAGAGTGAGGTAACTATCCTTGCCGATGGATGGAGTGCAGTAACCAAGGACAGGAGCCTCTCTGCTCACTTTGAGCACACAGTGGCCATAACCGATAATGGGCCCTTTATTTTGAGCAAACCTTAGATTTGAGGTGAGGCATGCCTAAGGAAGAGGCTATCCAGGTTGAGGGGAAGGTAGTGGAACCTCTACCCAATGCGATGTTCCGAGTGCAACTGGAAAATGGGCATAAAGTTTTGGCCCATATCTCCGGCAAGATGAGGATGCATTATGTCAAGATCTTGCCAGGTGATAAGGTTACCGTAGAGCTTTCCCCTTACGATCTGAGCCGAGGCCGGATCATTTACCGGTCAAAATAAAATTTGGGTCAAATTACAATTGACGAGTTATTGAAGGGTCTTGGCAATGAAAGTCCGTAGCTCAGTACGCAAGATCTGTGATAAGTGCAAGATAGTTAGGAGAAAGGGAGTCGTACGGGTGCTCTGCCAAAATCCACGACATAAACAGAGACAAGGATAAATAATCCTGAATTATCATAGTATCAAATATCAAAAGCCTACTTCGCCGTAGTAGGCTACGAAGGCTGAAATTAGCTACGAATGAGTAAATTCTAAGCACTAAGCACCAAATCCTAAACAATTTCAAATGATCAAAATCCAAAACTCAAAACATTACCTTTGACCTGCCTAGGACAAGGTTTTGAACATTTGATATTTGAATTTTGAATTTGTTTAGGATTTAGAATTTGGGATTTAGAATTTATCACCATAATAATTAAGCATTACCCGCAGATATTTAAGACGCTTTATTTAATTTTTGATTTTTACCCTGTCAAAAAAAGGAGGGAAAATTGGCACGAATTTCAGGGGTAGACCTCCCCCGGGATAAAAGAATTGAGGTGTCCTTAACTTATATTTACGGGATCGGCAGGTCCAGTTCAAGGAAGATCCTGCAAGAAGCCGAGGTAGATTTTAATATTAGGGCAGGGAAACTTTCCGATGAACAGATTGCTAATATTCGCAAGAGCATCGACAGTGGGTATAAAGTGGAGGGGGAGCTGCGCAAAGAGGTTTCGATGAATATTAAGATGCTTATGGATACCGGCACCTATCGGGGCTTAAGACATCGCCGTGGCCTGCCGGTGCGGGGTCAGAGAACCCATACTAATGCCCGAACGAGAAAAGGTCCCCACTCGAGGATTATGGTAGGAAAGAAAAAGTCTAAACAGTAAGGTAGTGAAACAATGGCTAAAGAGAAGAAAAAATCCACTAAAAAGAAGAAGAAGGCAGTCAAAAAAAATGTTCCGGTTGGGATCGCTCATATTCAATCCACCTTCAATAACACAATCATCACTATTACCGATATGAGTGGCAATGTTATTGCCTGGTCAAGCCCAGGGATCAGGGGTTTTAAAGGATCTCGCAAAGGTACCCCCTTTGCTGCTCAGATAGCAGCAGCAGATGCGGCCCGGAAGGCTATGGATCACGGGATGAGAACAGTAGAGGTTTATATTAAGGGTCCCGGAGGGGGGCGGGAAGCTGCCCTACGATCTCTCCAGGCAGCCGGTTTTAAAATTAGTCTAATCAGGGATGTCTCCCCTATCCCTCATAACGGCTGCCGTCCACCAAAAAGAAGAAGGGTCTAATCTCAAATTGAGGAGTCAAAGTGGGAAGGTATACTGACTCGGTTTGCCGACTATGTCGGAGGGAAAATCTTAAGCTTCATCTAAAAGGGGATCGTTGCTATTCCGATAAGTGTGCGTTAGACCGAAGAGCCTATCCGCCGGGGCAGCACCGTCAGGAGCGGCGGGCCAAGTTTAGCCCATACGGGATTCAGCTTAGGGAGAAGCAGAAGGTTAAGCGGATGTATGGAATCCTGGAAAAACAGTTTTACAACTACTTTAGGCAAGCCGCCAGGCAGAGAGGCAAGACCGGAGAAAATTTGCTTATTCTGTTAGAGAGGAGACTGGACAATATGATCTATCGCTTGGGCTTTGCTGATTCGCGCAGTGGAGCCCGGCAGCTGGTTCGACACGGTCACCTCCTGCTTAATGGAAAGAGGGTTAATATTCCTTCATGCCTGGTCAGTGCTGAGGATGTCATCGAGGTTAGGGAGAAAAGCAAGAAGATGGCAAGGTTACTGGAATCACTGGAGAGCGCCCCGCGTCGGGGCGTTCCTTCCTGGCTGGAGCTGGATCAGAAGAACCTCAGAGGTGTAGTCAAGGCTCTTCCCAAAAGGGAAGACCTGGCAATGCCTATTCGAGAGCAGCTAATTGTAGAGTTCTACTCCAGATAAATTAATGGAGGTAGAAGCTATGGTCAATGAGAATAATTGGAAGGCTTTGATTAAACCCAAGGCATTAGAGGTTGAGCAAGAGTCATTAACCGATTGCTACGGAAAATTTTACGCCGAGCCTTTTGAGAGAGGTGTCGGGATCACCATCGGCAACTCCCTTCGGCGGCTCCTGCTCTCTTCTCTCCAGGGAACAGCAATAACCTCAATCAAAATTGATAGGGTCCTCCATGAGTTTTCCTCAATCCCTGGGGTTACCGAGGATGTGACCGAGATCATCCTTAACCTTAAGGAGATAAGATTAAAGCTTTTTACCCAGGGACCGGAAGAGATCAGGATCCGGGCTCAAGATGAAGGAGAGGTCAAGGCCGGAGACATAATAACCGGTAATAATGTAAAGATTACCAATCCCAATCACCATATTGCTACTTTGGGCAAAGATGCGAAGCTGAATATTGATATGACGGTCAATATGGGGAAAGGATTCGCCCCGGCTGAGAAGAACAAAACTGAAGGGCCGCCAGTAGGAACTATTCCCATCGACTCCGTCTTCTCCCCCATAAAGAAAGTAAACTACACTATTACCAATGCCCGAGTAGGGCAGGTCACCGATTATGATAAACTAACCTTGGAGGTGTGGACCGATGGCAGTGTTAGGCCGGAGGATAGCATAGCTTATGCGGCCAAGATCCTGAAGGATCAGATGAATATCTTTATTAACTTCGAAGAGGAAGAGGAAACAATTGAGACGGCAGCTTCCCGGGAAGAGAGGAAAGTCAATGAAAATATTAAGAGGGGTGTGGATGAGCTGGAGCTTTCCGTCCGCTCTTCCAATTGTCTGAAGAATGCTAATATCAAGACCATCGCCGATCTGGTGCAAAAAACCGAGATGGAAATGTTAAAGACGAAGAACTTTGGAAGAAAGTCCCTCAACGAGATTAAGGAAATCTTAGCTGAGATGGAACTTTCCTTTGGAATGAAGCTGGAGGGTGTAGCCGCAGGAGCAGGTAAGGAGGCAAAGAAGGGTAAGCAATAATTTTAGGGTTAAGAATCGATGCGCCATCAAAAAGCAGGGAGAAAACTTGGACGAACCTCATCTCATCGCCGGGCAATGTTCCGCAATATGGTAACTTCATTATTCGAGCACGGCCGGATCGAAACCACTTTAGCTAAGGCCAAAGAGCTACGCCGAATAGCCGAGAAGATGATTACCAAAGGGAAAAGGGGGGATCTCCATGCCCGAAGGCAAGCTCTTCAGGTAGTTCGCAGTAAAGAGGTGGTCAAAAACCTGTTTGAGGTTATCTCACCGGTTTATCGGGACCGCAGTGGAGGATATACCAGGATCCTGCAATTGGATAGAAGGCATGGGGATGGGGCTCCCATGTGCATAATTGAGCTGGTAGATAATCCGATTAAACCGAAGGAAGTGGAGAAGCCGAAGGCTAAGGCCAAGGAATAAAAAGGCCTCTAAGCCAAGAAAAGGAGGATTAAAATGGGTAAGCAGGATAAAAAAGCCATAGAGCAGAAGAATTTAACTTGGCTCTGGATAGCAACTACTATTATTCTGGCAGTACTTTTGATCATTTCCCTTTTCCTTGGCTGGCAACTCCCCGGGGAGAAGGGGAAAACCGGGGTTGCCAAGGAGATTTCTCCTGAACTATTGGGTAATATCCGAAGTGCCATGAACCTTCCTTCAAATGTTGATATGAAAGTAATCGGGGTTACTGATTTCGAGGTAGGGAGGCTTTCCGATATAAGCTTAGAGATCTCTCTGGGCAAGAGAAGTCAGAGGGTAGATGCTTATGTTTCTGACGATGAACAGTATATCCTGGTGGGCAGGATGTTTACCCCGGAGCAGATTCAGGAGCTAAAAGAGAGAAGAAAAATAACGGCGGCGGAGAGGATCGAGCCTGATAAGATTCCCATTTCCGGCCGACCTTCTAAAGGGCCAGCGGACGCCCCGATAACTATCGTTGAGTTTTCCGAGTTTCAGTGTCCCTTTTGCGGGAGGGCAGCCGCTACTATCGAGAACCAGGTTCTGAAAAACTATGGCGATAAGATAAAGCTTGTCTTCAAGCACTTTCCCCTGGGCTTTCACAAGTGGGCCGAGCCGGCAGCCATTGCCTCGGAATGTGCCTTTAAGCAAAATAATGAGGCATTCTGGCATTTTTTTGATAAGCTTTTCGAAAATCAGAAAAGTATTAATGAGGGTAATGTCAGAGAGAAATGTCTCCAGTTGGCAGAGGAGGCCAACTTGGATATTGAAAAGTTTACCA
>JAUWWP010000049.1 GCA_030616835.1 Deltaproteobacteria bacterium
ATTTAACTAAATTTCCATTGGTTATTAGTTATTAGGTTGCGCTGCTCGTTTCGTCTTACGTCTATCGGTTGGGTCATTTTGACGATGGACGATCAACGAATAACGACACGAGTTGCTCAACCGCAACTGATTCACACAACCAATTCTTCGACAGGCTCAGGACAGGCAATTAGGATGTTTACGCATTATTTGGGTTGAATTATTAATTCCAGAGAAAATCTAATCCACGACGACTACTACCCTCCCTTTACTCAGGAAGTAATACTGCCCGTCCGCCGTTATAATTACATCTGCATCGTTATTTCTGACAATCATTTTATTAGCTTCCATAAGATCTTTTGATTTTATGATCAAGGGCCTATCCCCCGCTCGGATATGGGGCCGGGCAGGCTTTAGTGTCCTGGTCCAGCCCACAATCCCGGTTTTTTCGACATGTTCCTGCCGGGCAACTCCTGGACCGTAGACTTTCCCTCCGGTTGAAGCAAGAACCTCCGGGGCAAGGCAGGGGACAACATTCATCCCCCGGGTATCAAGTATCAGTCCGGTAAAGGGCCCTTTCTGTTCAACCTGAACGGCGGCTGAAGCCTTTGCCTCTTTCTCGACCTCATATTCCTTAACCTTTTTTTCCTTCTCCAGTATTGGTTTGATAATACCCTGGATACTCTTTGTATTTCCCTGCATCGGGGTGGATACCTCGATATAAACTGCTTTGCGACCATCAGGAAGCTCCTTTACTTTCTCCTCTGTCTCTATCTTGGCGTTCTTGGTTACGAAGTCATCCACATCCTCCTCCTTGACCGGACTGTCCGGTTGTTTGACCAGATCCCCAATTGACTCCTTGTTAGTAGGCTTGATCGAAAGAACAGTATCACTGAGTTTCATCAGGGCGATTTTCAGTGCCTTTGCCTTGGCCTCTTCAATTTTCTCCGGGGATTCGGCAACCACCACGCCGGTAGCAGTAAGCTCACTCTGCTCATAGTCTTTACAGGTGCCCGAGGTTACCTCGTAATCCCTTTGCTTCACTGAGGTCGACTCTGTCGGCTTCCAGTTTTCCTTAATAGCAGTATTTTCGTCCTTATAAATCTTGAGGAACTCCCCCCTTTCCCGGGCCGCCATCTCCCTTATCTTTTCCTTCTCCTTAGCCCAGGTTCGTTTAATCTCCCACCTCATTTCCTCCCACTCACGCTGGATCCTTGATTTTTCCTCGTGGATATCCATCTTCATCAGTTCTTCTTTTCCCTTTTTAAACTCCCCCTTCTCCTCTTTCCACTCCTTCTTGAACTCCTCCTCCATCTTCCGGCTCTCTTCTTTCATTATGGAGAGATCTTCCATCTCCCCTCTTGCGATCTCTGATGCTTTCATGAAAGATAACGAGATGATGAGGATTGCAAGAGAGAAACCAACTAAAAACCTTCTTTTTAACATATCAACCTCCTTAACTGTTATTTGGACATAATGGGAAGATTTAGGGCCGCCCCTTTAATGCCTGTCGGAAGAATATCTAATGTCAAATGCCAAAGCTCAAAGTTCAAATGACAAAATATTTGACATTTGGAATTTTGACATTTGACATTCATTTGGCATTTGGGTTTTGATATTTGGATTTATTTGAAAGTTGGTCATTTGACATTCATTTGGTATTGGGATTTTGGCATTTGGATTTAATCGATTTGGTATTTTGCTTCGTTCAGCCTTCCCCGAAGGAAAACAGCCCCGGGATTTACTCTGAACCCAATAGCTTGATTATCTCCTTTATTGTTTCTGCCTGGGGATGATCGGGTTTAAGCTCAAGCACCTGTTGAAACTCCTTAAGCGCTTCCTGATTTTTCCCCTGCTCCTGATAGGTCTTAGCGAGATTAATATGAGCATCAAGAGAACTCGGAATAATCTTTAAGGCCTCCTGATAATGCTCAATTGCTTTGCCGTAATTTTTCTGATCGAAATAGATTTTTCCCAGGCCGTAATGAGCAGAAAATAGGCTGGGATTAAGCTCCAATGCCTTGGTGAATTTCTCGATCGCCCAATTGGAATCCCCTTTAGGATTGGCACGGCCCAGGTTCTCCCAGGCCTCGGCATCGTTAGGATTAAGCTCAATAGCCTTTTGAGCTTCTTCAGCCGCCTGGGCAAAATTCCCCAACATGAGTTGACTCTGGGCTAAAGCTCGATGTGCATCGCCCAGAGCAGGATCTAAATTCACTGCCTTCTGGCTTGCCTTCAAAGATTGTTCATACATCGGCTTAAAATCCTCGCCTCTCTGCTGCTTCTGATAACCCCAGGTGGAATAAACCTGACTCAGGCCGCTCCAGGCAAGGGCATAGCCATTATCTATCTCCAGTGCCTTCTTAAACTCTTCGAGAGCCAGACTGTAGTTTTCGGCAGAGAAAAACAGATAGTAATCCCGTCCCCGAATATGGTGCTCATAGGCCTCCAGGCTTTTTGTTTCTGCCTTCTCAATATCCTTCTTCATTTGTTTGCTAATCGAGATACCAAAGTTCTCCAGGATCCTGGCAACGATCTGATCCTGCAGTTCAAATAGATTTCTATATTCACCCGTTACCTTAAAGGTCTTAAGCACTTCTGCACTGCTTACATCAACCAGGCGGGCAGTAATCCGTAGCTTCGTTCCCGAGCGTTGAAAGCCCCCGATAACGACCTGATCGGCTCCGACAAGTTTCCCGGCTTCGGCAGCGTTTTTAGTATCAGTCCCGGTTAGCAGCTTGATTTTCAGCTCCTCCATCACTTTCTTTAACTGCGCCCTCTCGATTACCCTTAAATCTTTAGCCTTTTTCAGATCAGTGGTCACCGTCTCGGCAATTCCGCTACCAATCCATTCAATCTCGGAAACCCTGGAAAGATTCTCGAAAGGCATTACTGCGACGGAGGCCTTATAAGCAAAGGCCAACCCCCCAAGCGCCAGCAAAAAAATTGCACCTAAGATAATAATTTTCTTCATTTAACTACTCCTTCTATTATTAGACCGACTATTATATGAAACATCTAAACTAAATAAATTCTAAATCCTAAGTTCTAAATCCTAAACAAATTCTAAATTCAAATATCAAATGTTCAAAACAATTCCTTCGACAAAGTTTATCCTGAGTAAGTCCGAGGGGCTCAGGATAGGGTCTTGAATTTTGGATTTTGATCATTTGAAATTATTTAGAATTTAGGATTTAGTGCTTAGGATTTATTTTAGCCCCTCCTCAATCTGCCTAACCAGTTCTGTTCCCACCTTTTTACTCAGCACTTGCAAAGACTTTATTCCGGCTTTTTCCTTAGTATTGCCTGGAGCCTTACCCTCAAGATCAACATTGGCAATCACCCGACCAGTATCAGTGCGCAGAGCCCGAATAGCACCCCGGGAGCGGCAGAAAAGGAAATTATCTGCTAACTTACTACTGAATTGGGAAGAAGCCTGGCCAATAACAATCAAATCAGCTATTGAACCCAATTGCGAGATTAAATCCTCATCACTGGCAGCTTTCAACTGAGCCGGGCTCATTTTAGACTGGATTACTTTTTGATCTACCACCGTAAATCCGAATGCTACCAGCCTTTTTATCACTTCGTTTTCCACAAAAGAACTCGTCATCGGTGAACCAAGGTTATTTTCAAACACTTTAACCACTATTCTCGTCACTCGCTTGGTTAGCAGCCGATAGGTAAATATTGTTTCGATCTTACCCAGTTCCTTCCACCCTTTGAAACCGGCAATTTCTTTATCTTTCGTTATCATCCCTTCAGGATTAATCCTGGCTACAATAGTATTAATAGCATCTCCGGTAGATTCTACCTGATAGACCTTAGTACTTGCCAGGCCATCAGCATTGGTCTTTGCCGAAGGCTCCAGGCTCCCCTTTCCCTTTTGGAAGGAAAAAAGCACCGAAACATTCTTAACCGGAACCTGCTTTATCCCATCATCGTAGATTACCTTAGCTACTAAAGGCTCGGTTAATGGCTTCTCTGGTTCTCCTTTTTGGTTTTCCCCACTGTGAGGGTATATCTTTAAACGAGCGATAATCCTTTCTATTGTGGATTCTATCTTCGTGGTGGTAAGAGCTCTAAACTCTTTGGGACGAGCAGTATCCATCTCTTCCTTTATCACTTCCAGAATTAACTGCCGGGTGGAGGCCTTTATTAGCTTACCGATTGCCTTGAGATAGCTCTTCAGGGCAAGGATAAGGTCCCTCCTACCTTCGTAGCTTTGACCATAAGAAATGAGTATCTGGACATCCGCCTTAAGTTTCTGGATCTCTGCCCGGAGCCTGGAGGCAGCCTCGGAGCGATTAAGTACGGCCAGGGAGTAATGGATCTTTTCGCGTGAATCGTACCAGCGCCCAGCAATGGCCAATCCCCGAAGAGTGAGATTTACTGAAGAGGTGCTTTCTATCTTCATCTGGGAGACCTGGTCGGTGGTAATCCTGCCTTTTCTACCAGTTTTTATTATCTCCTGCTCCATATCGGTTATCTGCTGCTCAACGCTTACCTGGATCTGCTTGGCCAGCTCGGAGCGGGCATTATTATCAGCCCGGGAGCGATCCTCCTCCAGGTTTTCCGAAGAGGTAGCAAGTCCGATCCCGATCAGGTAGAACTGCTCAGGGTAGCGGGAGGTTTTTCCCTTCTCAACCCAGATCGGTTTCTTTTCCTTCTTTGCTTCTGCTAAATCTATCCCCCACCGGCCGCTTATACTGGCTAAAGTAGCGAAAAGCAAAAAAACAAACGCCTTAGTTAAAAATATCCCAGATTTATTAGTAGTGTACCTATTTTGGTTGATAATTCTAGCCATATCTTTGTTCCTTTAAATCCAAATGTCAAAATCCAAATGACAAATGAATGACAAATGTCAAAATCCGAATGTTAAATATTTTGTTATTTGAACTTTAGGTTTTATTTGAACTTTGAGCTTTGGCATTTGACATTAAATCTTCTTCTAAAGGGGTCACCAACCAACATTTACTCTACTCTACAAATCAGGACTGATTGCGGGTAGATCCTTTAATCCTTATTAATTTCCTCCTCGTCAGACGGAGGAGAAATTTCCTTCTTGCTCTTTTCCCTGTCTATATCCTTTAATTTCTCTCTAACACCTTTTCTTGAGATTCTTACCAGAGCATAAGTATTACCCTTGTTCCCGGCAACTCCCTTTTCATCATACCAGAAAGCCGCTGCCTGCGATCCTGATAGAACTACCTCACTGACATATTTATCCATCCTGAAACTAACCCCCTGCCTATAACCGGGAGATTGCCCACCCCTTTCCTTAAAACTACGGATGTCGAATACTACCGATTGAATATCCACATTGATTGAGCGGCAGAGCTCAACCCGGGCATTCTCCAGGGCCCGTTCCTCTGCATCCTTACGCCGGTAGGTTTTGGAACAGGATCCTACCGCATAAATATACTCATCATCCTGAGGGAGTTCAGTCAGCCAGGAAGGGGAAGAGGTATAATCGGTGGGAGTCCCCACCTTTCCCGCTTTTTTCCTACCAAAATTACCCAATTGATTTTCAATCTCTTTCCGAGGAATCTGCACCAGAGCATAGGTAGCCTCTTTTTCCCCTCTTATTCCAGCCTCATCGAACCAATAATCCACTACTTCGGCCCTATTTAGAATTGCCTCAAACAAATTATCATCTACCTTAACTGATTTTTCCTCCTGTAGTTTAGAATATAGCCCGGTCTGTCCTGATGTGCCCTCCAAGTTTACCATTACCGAACGAACCTCTATCCTGATAGATCGAGATAGCTCTTTTTTTGCATTCTCCACTGCTCTTGGCTCAGCATCTTCACGGATATAAGCTTTTGGGCACGAGCCGAGGGCATAAATATATTCACTGCCCTGGGGAAGCTCAACCACCCATGAAGGATAGGGAGGCAATTTAATGATCTGTTCATCCTCATTTTCCTGGGAATGGGAGCAATGACTAAAAATGCTAATTAAAATAACCATATAAAGAATAATTGCAATCTTTCCCTTTTCCACGATATTAATATTAAAGTATTTTATAAGTTATTTTATTAAGTATTTAATTTATCTAAATAATGAGCTAATATAAAGGTTTAATTCCTTCGACAGGTTCAGGACAAGTTATTTAACCCGAAACAGTAGCAGTAATTGTAGGGGTTCGATTTTCAGCCTTCGTAGCCCTCCTACGCTGAAAGCTACGGATGGCCTGTCCTCCGTAGCCTTGGCGTAGGAGGACGAAGTAGGCCATCGAACCCGATCCGCCTGAGTCGGACGGGCGGGCTCCGATGTTCATCGGAGCCCCTACAAAACAGACCGGTGAGAGGGAACTTTTAAGATGTCACTCATCTCCGCTCTCATCCTTCAACATGCCTGTCCTGAGCCCTGGTCTTGGCCAGGACCAAGGCTTGTTGAAGGGCTCAGGACAAGGAACGGGGGGTTCTGACATATTTTCATGAAGGCCTGAAATAGGAAAAGGGGCCGGTAAGCTATACCGGCCCCTTAAGCTCTTAATTAGTATCCCTGCCTTTGGGTCTTCTTCTCCAATTCCTTGTCTAGATCTTCGAGCATCTTATTGGCTTTTCCTTCCAGGACAAGTGCCTTTCTTTCCCGGAGAGCATTCGCGGCCCTGCTCGAGAAATTCTTGAGAAAACTACTGTCCAGAGGCATTCTGCAAAGAGAATACATATTCCCGTCGGAATCGCTCCAGTGATCTACAATCTCAGCTCCTACCAGGGTTGCCTCAGTAACACTTTTCGCTACCGCCGAGGTGAACTCCTGAGACCCGGAGGAGTCCGGATCCATATAATCCATATGCTCCTGCATAAAATCCTTAATAAAGGAAGCTACATAGGTCTCCATTGCGGCAGCCAACTCGGTGCGGGCCCGATTGTGAGACTTGGTTCGCATCATCGCGATATTTGGTGACTTATTAGTGACACCAACCCCATACATCACAACCCCTTGATCACCGGGGAAGGCTCCTGACCCTTTATTAACCCATCCAGGAGCACCAGGTTTTGCCGGAGGCGCCCCGGCACAGCTAAGCACAAACACCATCGAAGTAATCGCCAAAAGCGCTAATACCACATTAATTCTTACCTTTGTTCTCATCTTTGACCTCCTTTGATTAATCTACTTTCCAGGGACATCGCCCCAGAACCCCTCTAAAACAGCCAACCTTACCACTACTGCATTGTCTCCTTTCTCATCACCCCCTTTCTCTTCTTGTGATTAGTTGAAACTAGTTACTTTCTTACAGCAATATATAATACTTGATCAGTTGGTGTCAACATTTTTAATTTTTTTCTTGACGGCGGATAATATATCTGTTAAAAGCATACTATAAATTCTTTTTGGCGAAAGGAGGTCAATCATGAAAAGTAGAAGAATTATCATTGTCCTTGCTGCTACTCTTTTCCTGGCAGCAATGGTCGCTTCCTGTGCTTCTACAAAAGTGTCACGGATTGGGGTCGAGGAGGTAGTAGATCTAAGCGGAATGTGGAATGACACTGACTCCCGACTCGTTTCCGAAGAAATGGTGCGAGACGCCCTGGACAGGGCCTGGCTACCAGAATTTAAAGCAAAAACCGGCAAAAAGCCCCGGGTCATTGTCGGAAAAGTCCTAAACCGGAGCCACGAACATATCAACACCCAGACCTTTGTGAAGGATCTGGAAAGGGAGCTTACCAATTCCGGTAAGGTAAGGTTCGTTGCTTCATCCGGGCAGAGGGAAGAGATACGGGCTGAGCGTCGGGACCAGGCAAAACACGCGGCTATGGAGACCATAAAGGGGCCGGGGCAGGAATACGGGGCTGATTTTATGGTTAAAGGCCAGATTAATACTATCTGGGACGAGGCCGGGAAAACAAAGCTAAAATATTATCAGGTGGAGCTGGAGATGATCGATATCGCCACCAATGAGAAGGTGTGGATCGGCCAAAAAAAGATAAAAAAACTGGTGAAGCGTTCCCGGACAAAATTCTAATCTCAGCAAATCCCAAGCCGCCTACGCTGAGCCTACTTCGCCATGCCTACTTCGCCGTAGTGGCTACAAAGGCTGAATATCTTAATCCCAAATAATGCGTTAATGTAGGGGTTCAATTCATTGAACCCGGCGGGCTTGATGGCCTACTTCGTCCCGATGTCCATCGGGGCTGCGAAGGCTGAAAATCAAGCCCCTACACCAAATAGGTGCAAGCATGTCCTGAGCCCCAATGGGCATCGGGGTCGAAGGATAAGTTGTTAATATATCAATCCTTCGACAGGCTCAGGGCAAGTAATTAGGATGTTCACGAATAATCTGGGTTTATAAAATGAGGCTAACAGTAAAGTATAGAAGATTTCCCATTAAATGGTCTTATCTTAGGATTATCTTTGGGTTTTCTCTTCTGTTCCTGCTTGCTGCCTGTGCGGCAGGTATTGCTTATTACCGGGATTTAAACAACTTAATCTCCCGGGAGCTTTATCCGGAGGCACTCCAGAAGGTTGAGTTGGCCAAGCAGAAGGAATATAAGAAGAAAAATGCTGTTCTTTATTATCTGGATAAGGGGCTTGTTCTCCATTTGTCCGGACAGTGGGAGGAGAGCAATCAGCTCCTGGAGGAGGCCGAGCGGGAAATTGATGAACTATATACTAAGAGTATCAGCAAAGAGGCGGCCTCCTTTTTAACCAGCAATAATGTTAAGCCTTATAGCGGAGAGGATTTCGAGCGGGTTCTTATTAACCTGTTCGGTGCCCTGAACTATATGTTTCTGGGAGAACCGGACGAGGCCCTGGTTGAGGCCCGCAAGGTCGATCACAAGCTTAGGCTTTATAATCAAAGATATGAAAGAAAAAACATCTATAAGGAGGATGCCTTCGTTCGCTATTTGATGGGAATGCTCTACGAAAACCAGGGGGAGATTAATGATGCCTTTATCTCCTACCGCAAGGCCTTGAAAACCTATCGTGATTACTCTGCTAATTATAAAACTCGTATACCCCGGAAGTTAGTTGCTGACTGCCTCCGGACCGCAGATGACCTGGGATTCCGGGAAGAGATGGAGGAGATCCAGAGTGATTTTACCGGCGTATCCTTCAAATCATATCGGAATCTTGGTGATAAAGGGGAGCTTATTTTCATTCATTACAACGGTATTGCCCCTCACAAGATAGACGATATCTTTGAGATATCCTTCGGTAAGGGCTGGGGTATGGTACAGAGAACACAGGTCAGCAGCGATGATCAGGCCCGGGTTCAAAATGCAACAACAATTGCCAAATCCATCGCCGCCGACGAGCACATAAGCATTGCCTTTCCTAAATTCGTCAAAGTTGATTACCGGATCAGGCTCTCCGAGGTGAGTATTGAAGGTTCATTGGAGGGTGTTCGCACCAAGCTGGTAGAGGACATAACCGCAATTGCCATTAAGAATCTCGAAGATCGTATTAACCGCGTTCGGGTGAAGGCGATAGCCCGGGCCGCGGTCAAATTCGCCCTTGCTCACGCAGGTGGAAAAATTGCTGAAAAAAAAGGGGGGGGATTAGCAGGTATGATTGTTAAAAAAGGACTAACCGCCGTCGCCACCGCTACCGAGAAGGCTGATAAGAGAGGCTGGAGAACACTGCCAGCCCAGATCAGGATGGCACGCACTACCCTGGAACCCGGCACTTATAATCTGAGGCTTAGCTTTATGAGTAAAGATGGCAATCAGATAATGGAAAGGACGGTAGAGAATGTAAAGGTTGAGCCCCGGCGGAAGACCTTTGTAAGCTACCGCACGGCCCTATAACTTAGTGTATTTTCAAAGCTTAACTAATTTGTAAATACGGTAACTCTAAGCACCAATAAGGTAAACCCTAAGCACTAAATAATAAATTCTAAACAATTTCAAATGATCAAAATTCAAAATCCGAAACCCTGTCCTGAGCCCCGCTTTTGGCGGGGTCGAAGGGATTGTTTTAAATATTTGATAGAAGGTATTTGATGCAATCTTGGAGAAGTCAAAATTGTTTTGAATTTGGCTAATTTGTATTTAGAATTTGTTTAGGGTTTAGGATTTGGGATTTAGGATTTCTTAGCATAATGATGTTTAAAATATTAACCGCAGATATTTAAGAGATGCTTAAAAAAATATCAATAAAAACCTCAATTCTAATCATCTCCTTAGCCGCATTAATCGGTGGTTGTGCCCACAGCCCAAAAGCCCGTAGCAGTAGTAAAGGAAAACCAGACTGGATCGATGGCAAATCCTCTGCCTATCCCAAAAGTATGTATATAACTGGCGTGGGGAGGGCTGATGTGCTTGCTTCTGCCCAGGATAAGGCCCGGGCCGAGGTAGCCAAGGTGATCAGGGCAGAGGTCTCCCAGAAAACTCAGACCTGGGAAAGGTATATTGAGACCAGAAAAGGGAAAAGTCTCACGGTTGAAGATAACCTTATGTTAGACCAATTAACCCGGATCACTACCGAAAAGACCCTGGAAGGGGTAGAGATTATCCAAAACTGGCAGGACAGTACGGGCATTCATTATGCCCTGGCGGTTCTTAAACGAGATCACGCCATGGCAATGCTTCGGGAGAAGATAGAGAAGCTGGATGAGGAGACCCGGCAATTAATGGAGAGCTCTAAAGGCTCTCAAACCCCGCTTGGGAAGGTCAGGCTATACAAGCAGGCCATAGATAAGATCTTTCTACGGGATACATTCAACCAGGAGTTCAGGGTTATCAACCCCCGGGGCCATGGGATACCGGAGGCGGTGGATATTCTTGAGGCAAAAACTGCCCTGGATAAGGTTCTAACCCAGGAGTTTAGCATCGGAGTGGAGGTGGACGGGGAGTTTGCGAGTAAATTAAAGGCAGAGATTGTGGAAGGGCTTAACCGTGACGGTTTTGTCACTGCCAAGTCCGGTAGTGAAGATACGGCTCAGATATTGGTCCGGGGGAAAACCGTGTTGTCCGAGCTGGACCGGGGTGATCCTCAGTGGAAATACCTTGCCTGGAACGCTGAGTTCCAGTTAATCGATAAATCAGCCGGTAATAAGGTCTTCGGCTCCGTTACTAAAGAGGGGCAGGAAGGCCATCTGACCATCTCCGGCGCCCGCCAAAGAGTCCTGCTCAAGCTCAAAAAGCTGATTGCCGATGAGGTAAGCAAGGAGCTTTCCTCC
>JAUWWP010000257.1 GCA_030616835.1 Deltaproteobacteria bacterium
GGAATGAGGATATTTCATCTGGCAACCCCTCTTCCTGGTCTTCATCTAATGGATCTGGAGCCTTTCCGGGCGGCCGAGATATTTCTTGTCAGGATGGCCAAGGGCTCCGGAGTTAATCAAGCAGAGGATTTTAGCTTGATACTGACTGAGGACCCCACTAAGTTTGATCGAATTCTCTTGGGTTCCCTTCAGGCCAAGCAAAAGCTTAAAGGAAAGGCGGAACTGGAGGTTTGGAGGGGGGAGGTAATAAGAGATGACTGAGTTAACCAGAAGGTTATTGACTGCTCTGGTAGCGGTACCTCTCCTGCTTGGTTTTATTGCCTTGGGTGATCCCGAAGGCCAATTTTGGTTTACGGATATCCATCATTTTGGGCTCCCTTTTCTGGGGTTGATCAGCGTAGCTATCTTTTTAGGTCTCTGGGAGTTCTATAAGATTATGGAGGCACGGGGGTTTAGGCCAATGAGGAGTATCGGGATTATCGGGGGACTGATGGTTGGATTTCTTGCCTATTTCAGCAACGGATATTTTCTAACCATTGTTTTGACGATAACCATTTTGCTCGTTATGATAATCCAACTCACCAAAAAGGATCTCTCCACTGCGATAACCGGGATTTCGGTTACCATCTTTGGAGTAATTTATATTGCCTGGTTACTAAGTCACATTATCCTGCTCAGGAACATTGGTCCGGAATTGGAAAACGAATACCATTATACCAGGCAGATGCTGGAGCAGATCCAGGGTAGCCGAGATGTAGGCCTTTTTTTCGTCCTCTTGGTAATTGCCTGTACCTTTCTGAATGATACCGGGGCATATTTTGCCGGAAGGGCCTGGGGGAGGAGAAAACTGGCCTCCCGCATCAGCCCTAAGAAGACCTGGGAGGGCACGGCTGGAGGGGTCGTAGTATGTATTGTTACTGCTATTGTGATAAAGTTAATATTTGTCTCCCAGTTTAAGATTATTCCCTGCTTAATCCTGGGATTTTTGATCGGGGTGGCCGCCGTCTTCGGTGACTTAGTGGAATCCCTGGTAAAAAGGGATGCCAGGCTGGAAGATGCAGGGGGACTTCTGCCTGGTCACGGGGGAATTATGGACCGTCTGGACAGTCTCCTGTTTACCATTCCCCTGACGTATTATTACGTTAAAATTTACTATTACATGCAAATGGTGAAATAGTTGGAGGGTGCAGGTGAGTTTAGTAGGAAGCCTTGAGGATTTAGCGCTCAGTGACATCCTTCAGATTGTGAGCTTAAGTAGAAAGTCAGGGACTCTCTCTCTGACCAGCGGTGAGAAAAAGGGGACAGTGATTTTCAAGGCCGGACAGGTAGTAGGTGCCGCGTCTAATTTAAGCAAGGATAATCTGGGTACTGAACTGGTGAAGAAAGGGATGATCACCTCCTTGCAACTGAAAGATATCCTGGCTGAGTATAGGGCAGGAAGGTTCCCGGATGGTTTAAACAAGGCCCTGATTGAACGATTGGGCCTGGATCCGGAAGTGGTAGAGGAGGTAGCTAAAGATTATATCAAAAATGTGGTATTCGGCTTCTTTGATTGGGAGGAGGGTAACTTTAATTTCGAATTGAAGGAGAAGGATGAGATCGATAAGGATATCTCCGTCCCCCTGCAATACACCTTAGTTAGTGGTTTAAACCCCCAGTTTTTGGCAATGGATGGCACTCGGCTTAAGGATGAGAAGGCATGGGTGAAGCCGGGAGAAGAGGGCACTTCAATCAGGGAAGTTAATCGAGATGAATCACTGACAGCTGTTGAGACCCGGCTACCAGAGCCTTCCGCAGGTCCAGGAGAGCCCTTGATCGACAAAGAGCGGGAAGAGTGGGCAAAAGAAGAGGGTAGAAAAGAAGCCATCTCTATCCACCAGGGTCCGGAGCCAACTATCGTGGTCATTGATGACGATCCTTTAACCCTCTCGGGAATAGAGGCATTTTTAAAGGAGAAAGGTTATCAGGTCCGTGCCGAGGGGAAATCAGCCAAGGCTCTGGAGGTAGTTAGAAAGCTGGTAAAGGAGGAAGTCCGCTCTCTGGTGATAGCTGATCTAATTATGCCCAAGATGGATGGGAGTGGAATGCTGGGGGGGATTGAGATTCTCTCCCGGCTGAAATCGGAACTCCCCGAGGTTCCAGTGTTTTTGATTGCTGACCATAGGAATGAAGAAGCTGAAAGAAAAGCATGGGAACTGGGAGTTGATGCCTACCTGAATAAGCCCAAGAAATCTAAGCTCCGCGAAGACGCAATCACTTCACCATTTGCCGAGTTTGGGAAAGACTTAGAGGAGAGCCTTAGGAAAACTTTGCAAAAGGGGCAGGCGGCAGAGGTGGGAGGAGTTCCTAAGCAGAACGGGCAAAAGCTATTTGATATCGGGGTGGAGCTGAAGGAGGAATTTGCTGGGGTCGAGGGTATTATTAAGGAGGAGAAGATCCTCCCAACCAGGGTTGCTCCCAGCCCAGGTCTGACAATGCTGCGCTCCATGATTACTGAGATGAGTAGGCCTGAGCTCGGAGGGGAAATCGTGCTCCTAATTCTCCGCTTTGCTAGTGAGCTTATGAACCGGGCAATAGTCTTCCTGGTTAAGAAGAATGTGATCTGTGGATTAGGAGAGTTTGGAATCAATCTGGAAGATGATGATGCGGAGAAAAGGATACGCCAAATGCGTATCCCCCTCAATGAATCCTCGATATTTAAAGAAGTTTTAGAGAGAAGGGTGCCGATTACCAAAAAGTTAGAAGGGAGGAAATGGGATAAATATATAGTTGAACAACTGGGTGGGGAGTACCCGGAAGAGGTTTTTGTCGCTCGTATTTTTACCGCCGGGAGAGTAACAGTAATTCTCTATGCTGATAATCTACCAGAGAAGAAGGAGATCGGGGAAACGATAAGCCTGGAGATCTTTTTAGCCCAAGCAGGACTGGCTATGGATCGAGCCCTGCTGGAAAGGAAATTGAGGGATTTGACCGAACTTCAGAAAGGAATATAAAATGACTCGGTATGTTCTTATTGTGGAAGATTCTTCAGCAATGAGATCCTTCATTGCCTCAGCCCTTGATGCTTTAAACGATTTTCAGATAGTGGAGACCAGCAATGGCTTCGAGGCCCTAAAGGTGCTCCCCCGGTATAAATTCGATCTTATCCTTACTGATATAAATATGCCTGATATCAATGGATTGGAACTGGTGAGTTTTATTAAGAGGAGCCCCGAGTACAGCCACATCCCCCTTATTATTATCACTACTGAAGGAAGCGAGAGGGATCAGCAGAAGGGGCTGGCCCTGGGTGCTGATGAATATTTGATTAAGCCTTTTAAAATGCAGGCTCTGCAGAGGGTGCTAAAGAACTATCTTAGTTAAAAAGGAATAGCAGCCCGCCTTCGCCAAAGGCTACGGCGGGTTTATCCGCCGTAGTTCACTGAAAGTGAACGAAGGCGGAAGGGAGTAGCTACCGAGGGTACTAAAGAACTATTTTTGTTAGAAAAGGAACAATGGCTGGAGAAAAGAATAAAATTTCTTCAAAGGCCCTTCAGGAATTCCAATCCGAGGCTGAGGATATCGTCGAGAAGCTTTATCAGAATCTGCTCAATCTGGAAGAGTCCTCCAAAAAGGGGAAGATTGACCTGGATAGCTTAAATGATACCTTTCGGGCGGCCCATTCACTTAAAGGGGTAGCCGGGATGTTCGGTTTTTCCCAGATCGAGGCCCTAGCTCACAACTTGGAGAGTATCCTGGACAGCCTTCGTCTGGGAAGGACTGAGTTCGATCCGAAGATTCAGGATCTTTTAAATGAAAGTGTGGGGTTGCTGGGTAAAATCATAGGGGCGAGCGACCAGGAGGTAGTAGAGGGAGATGAGCAGACAAGGGATCTTATTGCTAAACTTGACCAGAGGTTTCAGGAAATTAGCTCCCGAGAGGAAGCCTCTCCTTTAGAGGAGCTAAAGATTGATGAGAACATCCTCTCGGTGCTTACGGAATATGAAGAACACCGACTTCTGGAAAATATTAAGGAAGGGGTTAACCTCTTTAAAGTTCGAGCAAAATTCGACATCCAGAGCTTTGATCAGGGCCTGGCCGAACTGAACCAACTGCTCAAGCCCCTGGGGGAGATCATTACCACCCTCCCCAGCTCTGAGGCTGCTGCTCCCTCCGAACTCAACTTTGACATCATCCTGGGAACCGAGAAAGAAAAGGAGTTTCTGGAAAGTACCATCGACTGGGAGAATGTCAGTTTCACCCAGATTGAAACCGGGGAGGAGAGGAAGGAAGAGAGGCCTTCCCCGGGAGCACTGGAAGTAGGTGAGGTACCTACCGAGGAGGAAGGACTCAGCCTAAAGAGTATCAGTCAAACCGTAAGGGTGGACATTGCCAGGTTAGATAAGATTATGAACATTGTGGGAGAGTTGATCTTAAGTAAGTCAGCTATCAGTGAACTGACCGAGAGGCTCAGGGCAGAGAAGGGTTTCAGTGGGATAGCGGTTGATTTTTATAAGGCCAATAGATATCTGGAGCGAAAGCTTAATGAGCTACAGGAAGGGGTGATGGAGGTACGCATGGTTCCCCTGCACCAGATCTTCGA
>JAUWWP010000289.1 GCA_030616835.1 Deltaproteobacteria bacterium
GATGAACCAGCCCCGCTATAAGAAGATTCGGATGAAGTAAATACCGGGGCTTGAAAGCCCCGGCTATCCAGTGTACGGAACTTGTTAGCAGAACCCTTGTGAAAGGAGAAGACCGTGGCCCAGAAAAAGGATTTGATTGAAATGCTCAGGAAGATCGTAGGCTCCGAGGAGATAAGAAGCGATCTTAAGATGCTCTCCGGTTATTTCCGGGAGCCTCTTGCTGAATCTCAACTGCGGGTAGTCTTCCCCGAAAGTGTTGAAAAGGTGCAAGAGATAGTCCGGCTTGCCGATGAAATGAAGGTGCCCATTTATACCCTGAATGATACATATCTTCCCCAGGATGTTGCTGCCCAGGATGGTATCCTGCTCGATTTTAAGAAGATGGATAGGATAGAGAGGGTGGATAAGAGGAACCTGATGGCCCATGTTCAGCGGGGCGTGACCTTTGCTCAACTGCAGGAGGAGTTGGCTAAGGAGGGGCTGAAGGTAACGACCCCGGCGGCAGCAACCTCCCCGTTCGTTGTTACCAACCTGGTCAATAGAGTAGTTATAAAGGCCGCGGCCCGGTATCCGGAGGTTCCGGTAACCAATATGTATGTAGTCCTGGCAGACGGCCGGCTGCATAAATCCGGAAGCCATGCCCTGTCCGAAGAGATGAGTGATACCAAAAGTGAGGGAGGAGCTGATATCTCCAAATGGTATCAGGCATCAGGGGACATCTTCGGCATTATCACCCGGGCCAGTATACATATTTATCCGGAGAGAGAGAGAAGGAGCGCCCTGGTATTCGGCTTTGACGATCTCAAAGGAGCCTGCCAGGCGTTAAGGGACATACCCCGCAGGGAGATCGGGACCGAATACCTGGCGATGGACGCTAAGTATCTTGGTGCGCTGGCCGAGATAAAGAAGGGAATCAAGCTCCCTCCCTGGACGGTGCTCGTCGGTTTTGAGGGGCGGGAGGAGCATATAATCTATCAGGAGAAGATGGTCAGGGAATTTGCTGAGGAGTTGGGGGGAAAGGCAAATGATTCTCTCCGGGAGATACTGACCGGGAAGATCGACGAGGCGTGGCCGCTTAAAACACAAAACCATACGGCTTTTTATACCCTGTTCAACCGGGTAGCCGATTTTGATGAGTCCATAGCTGATGCTCTCAAGAAAAGAGGCTATCCGTCCACAGAGTTCGGCCGGCTCATCGTCTCGGTGGATCGAGGCAGAGCTGCTTACTCACTATATGCACTCTTTAAAAACGGGAATGATCCCAGCCAGCTTGTTGATGAGCTCAATGAGATGCTCCTGGATAAAGGTGCTTTCTACGACCGGCCCCTCGGGAAGTTTGCCCAATCAGTATTCTCCCGGATCGATGGGTATCCTGAACACCTCAAACGGATAAAGGGCATAATGGACCCAAAAGGGATATTGAATCCGGGAATGCTCAATCTTCAATAATGCGTTAATGTAGGGGTTCGATTTATCGAACCCAATAAATATCGGGCTTGATGAATCAAGCCCCTACACCAAATAGCCACAAGTAAGTTTTTAATATACAAATAATAATGTAAAAACCTACTTCGCCCCGATGTCCATCGGGGCTACGAAGGCTGAATGCCAAAATAAAAGAAGAAAGGACTTATGACATTTAGCCATTTGTCATTCATTTGGAATTTGGATTTTGTCATTTGGATTTAATCCCGAAGGGAGGACCGTATGAGTCTGAAAGAAGTGGTCGAGGAGCTAAAGCAGTCCATTGGCGAGGAGTGGGTGAGTGATAATCCCTGCGACCTTGGCTGCTATGCCAAGGATTTCACTATAGTCCCCGGGTGCATGCCTGATGTCATCGTCCTGCCCAAGACGACAGAGGATGTCCAGGCAATAGTAAAGATAGCGGGTAAGCACCAGGCCCCGGTAGGTCCCCTGAGTACCGGTTTTAACCACGGGGGGTTGGCCATACCCCGGCGGGGGGGGATCCTGGTAGACCTGAGGAGGATGAATGAGATAGTGGAGATAGATGAGGAAGGGATGACCGCCACGATCCAGCCCCATGTGCGATTGAGGTCTCTCTGGCTTGAAGCGCAAAAAATATCTACGGTAGACGGACTTACGCTCAAACCCGCCCTTCCCCTATCATTTGCCAGCGTCTCGGTTCTGTCAAATTATGTCTCCCGGGGTGGTGCCGGCTGGATCGTGAAGTATGGGTGGAACGCTGAGCTTATTATCAATATGACCTGGGTTCTGCCCAATGGGGAGATATTGAAGACCGGGCCTGCCGGCATTCCCAATGTGGGCAATGTGGGTATCCAGTATGGACCCGGGCCCGATATCGCCGGGATGTTCATAAATGCCGATGGTAATTTCGGCATCTGCACTGAGATGACGATAAAGCTCTTCCCCGAGCATCAGTTCGAAAAGACCTTCCTTGCCCCATCCTTTGCGGAAGATGAACAGGCACTTGAGGATGTCGTCAATGCGCTCTACGAACTGGCCCAGGAGGATATCTGCGGCCTTACCTACAAGAGCAACCAGGGGGCGATGGCGATAACTTTAGGTGGGCTTACTGACTCCGATCCGGCAACCCTCTTGGATGCCACGCAGAAGCATTATCTTATTATCATCATTCAGGGACACACCCAGGAGGAGCTTGATCTCAAAGAGAAAATAGTAACGGAGATAATCCAGAGGAATAATCTATCCTTTTTCGACCCGGTAGCTATGGGAATGGGAGAGATGGCATCTCCCATGCCCTTTAAAGCAGGGTTTGAGGTTACCGCGAACTATGTTACCGGTTTCCGGGGTGCGTTTCAGTTTTTAGCCGGGATTGTCAAACTGGACAAGATCCCCCAATTGCATAAGGAATACAAGGAGCTTATTGCCCGATTCTGTAAGGATCCCTTGGAAAAAGCAATGGCAGCATGCTCCATTCAGGGGCCGTCTCCCTACGCCCGCTGCGGCACTTATGAGTTAGACTGGTGGTGGGATCACGGGGATCCCGAGGCAGTGAAAAGGGCAACCGAGATGGTTCGCAAGACCGGTGAGATGCTGCTCAGAAACGGTGTTCCCCTATTCAGAAATATGCACGGCCTGGGCGAATTCTACTTGCCCCGGTGGGGTATCTATTACCAGATCCTGAATAATCTCAAGGTTGTCATGGACCCAGAGAGCATTATGAACCCCGATATCATTCCCATTGGTAAGGATTATATGTCTTCATAAAATAAGGATCATCCCGGATTATTGTGGGTAAACACAATTAAATCCAAATGTCAAAATCCAAATTACAAATGAATGACAAATGACTAAATGCCAAATTTAACAGGTGCACCAGTATTTGTCATTTGAACTTTGGACTTTGTTTGAACTTTGAGCTTTGACATTTGACATTATACTTCTATATTTCGTAAAGAGCCTAAAATAAGATTTTAAGGAGGAATAAGGATGGCTACTGGAGCAAAGATAGCGAGAAATATCAGGCCTCTGTCTGAATACCGGAATGAGGCGCATCGGTGCATCCGCTGCGGGATGTGCCGGATGACTAACCCGGATTTTGTGGCGAGCCATAAATACTCCGATAACTGCCCGCGGGGGACCCGACACATGTTTGAATCCTTCTTCGGCTCCGGAATCTATGAGATCGCCCGGGCCTTGACCGCGGATCCTCCTGAGCTCGAGGTCAATGATAGATTAAAACAGATCATCTGGACCTGTACGGTATGTGGAAATTGCCAGGATACCTGTAATGCCATAAAGGGGCTCGAGCCCGCAAATACAATGATGGCGTTGAGAGAATTCTTAGTAAGGAAGGGCGTCTCCCCATTCAAAGAGCACGAGGGATTGGTAAAAAGTATCATAAATTATGATAATCCGTGGCTCTCTCCCCGGGCTACTCGGGGGAAGTGGGCGAGGAAGCTTAAAGATATAGAGATCAAGGATGCCAGTAAAGAGAAGGTGGAGGTGCTCTAGGTCCCTGGATGTAATGCCTCCTATGTTGCGGAGATGATCCCGGTGGCCGAGACCACTGCCAGGATTTTAAAGCTCGCCGGGGTGGACTTTGGAATCCTGGGGAACAACGAGAGATGCTGTGGAAGTACCGCCTTCCGGATCGGGGCCGTGGATTGGTTTGATGACTATAAAAAGAAAAACATTGAGCAGC
>JAUWWP010000010.1 GCA_030616835.1 Deltaproteobacteria bacterium
CCGACTTCAATCCCCGGACCAGAGAGATTACTGGACCAAATCCTACTTTACATCTACAAAAGAAGTATGAGCGGATAAATCTAATCGGAACCTCATTTTCCAAGGCCTTAACCAAAGGCCTACTTGCCGGTTTGAGTATCAGGGGGGAGTTTGCTTACATTAAGGATGTTCCGGGCTATTATGGCGAAGATGGCAAGCCTGAAGGTGTTGTTAAATTGGATAACTACAACTATGTGTTAGGTTTAGACAAATATCTATTTACCAACTGGTTTCTTAGTTTTCAGTTTATCCAATTTATTAGCTCTATCTCCGAGCATGAGGGATTTGGGCTTCTATTCGGCCCCACCCTGGGCCCGATTGACCAGGTTGAAACCATTTTAAGTTTAAAAGTTTCGACCGATTTCATGCATGAGAGGCTTAAGCCAGAGGTGCTTATCCTTTTATGGCTCGAAAACAACTGGAGAATTAGCCCGAAGGTTTATTTCGAAGTTTTTGACTACTTGAATTTAGCGGTAGGGGCACACATCTTTGAGGGTGATGAGGAGAATCTTTTTGGTCAGTTTGATGATAATGACCAGGTTTTTGCCGAATTAAGATATGGATTTTAACCAAGATATTGAATCCGAAGAAGTAATTGTAGGGGTTCGATTCATCGAACCCGACGGGCTTGATGAATCAAGCCCCTACCTGTGGGGCTATTCTGGAAATTCAGCCATATATAGCTTTGGTGGTCCCAACGGGAGTTGAACCCGTGTTGCCGGCTTGAGAGGCCGGCGTCCTAACCACTAGACCATGGGACCCATATTAAAAATCCTGAGTTCTTCGATTTGCCTCAGGACAGGCATTATTGAAGGATGGCTGAGGAGGTAGGATTCGAACCTACAATCGCCTGATCCAGAGTCAGGTGGCTTACCATTAGCCTACTCCTCAGTTTACCTTTAATTTTATTATATCTATTTCCCCAGAAAATGTCCAGTAATTTTTATTCCTTTTTCACCCTCCTATTATAAAAAAACTTCTCTCAATCCACCCTTCCTGATTTTATCGGGATTTTAAAATCCTTGCAATACCTCATCAAATAAATTAAACTTTAATACTATGGAAAGAGGGAAATCGAGAAATTACCTTAAGATCCTTGCCTATAGCATTTTCTTTTTCTGGCTCTTTATGATGGGTTGGCTGGTCAGGAGAACCTATACCAACTCCCTGCCAACCTTTTTGCCATCTTTGCTCCCCGGGCGGGTAGAAGAAAGTGGCGAGGAATGGATGGGGATATATTATAAAGGAAGAAAGATCGGATATGTAGTTTCCTCAGTTATTTTGGAGAAAAAGGGGTACCGCCTTGCTGAAAGGTCCTATTTGAAATTAAAGGTAATGGGAGAGGATAGGGATGTAACCACCATCACCAATGCATTGGTAGGGATTGACTTTTCCCTGAAATCCTTTGATTTCCTGCTTAAATCCGGATTGATTCAACTTGGTCTTCAGGGTCAGATTAAAGACAAGGAGCTTTCTTTGCAGATAGATTCAGCCGGGAGCAGGTCCGAGAAGACCATTCATCTTAAAGAGACTCCCCGTCTGGCCCTGGGGCTGGATAAATATCTGGTCAGAGAAGGACTCAGGATTGGCAGGGAGTTTCTCATTCCCTTTTTCGATCCCTCCTCAATGAGCACAAGTGAGATGCTGGTAAAGGTGTTAGATGAGGATGAGGTAGTGTTGGAAGGGAAGAAGCTCTGGACCTATAAGCTGCAGGAGACATTTTTAGGGATCGAGACAACCTCCTGGATCACTTCCGAAGGAAGGATAGTCAGGGAGGAAAGCCCACTTGGTTTTGTCTCTCTGAGCGAAAGTAGAGAGGATGCCCTGACCAAAGGATGGGAAGAAGGGGAGGATGCAGATATTATTGCCTCAACCGCAATAAGGGTAAAAGAGATTAAAAATCCTAAGCTTTTAAAATACTTAAAGCTTAAATTTAAAGGAATTTCTTTAGATAGATTCTCGCTAAAAACACCCCGGCAGAAGCTCACCGGGGACACCCTGGAGGTAAGGCTGGAGGATATAGATTCCCTGAGATCTTACCAGATCCCCTACCGGGGAAAAGAATTAAAAGAGTTTTTGGAACCCTCGCCCCTGATTCAGAGCGATAGTAAAGAAATATTACTAAAGACTCGTGAGATCCTAAAGGGTGAGACCGATGCATTAAGGGTAGCCCGTAAGCTGGGAGATTGGTTGTTCAGTAATTTGGGGAAAAAGCCCACCATTAGCATTCCCAGTGCCTTAGCGGTCCTAAAGGCAGGGGAGGGTGACTGCAATGAGCACACTGCCCTATATACTGCCCTTTCCCGGGCAGCGGGCATACCGACGAAGGTGGATGTAGGATTGGTCTATATGGATGGCTATTTTTTTTATCATGCCTGGCCCGAGGTCTATCTCGGGCAGTGGGTAGCAATCGATCCCACCCTGGGACAATTCCCTGCCGATGTTACCCACATAAGGTTCCTTGAAGGTGAGCTGGATAAGTGGATAGGAATAATGCAGATTATCGGTAAGGTTAAGATTGAAATACTGGTCTCTAAATAGTGGCCTTTATAAAAGACAAATGTCAAACAACAAAGCTCAAAGTTCAAATGCAAATAGATAGGATTCAAGGGGTCAAGGATTCTAATCCCTGCTATCCCCTGCTATTCCCTGCTATTCCCTGAAGTAAATGATAAAAACGATAAATTTAACCAAAAGGTTCGGAAAGTTGACCGCAGTGGATAACCTGAATCTGGAGATCAGCTCCGGGGAGATCTTCGGATTTCTGGGCCCAAACGGGGCCGGGAAAACCACCACTTTTAAGCTAATCGTTGGCCTGCTTCAACCTACTTCAGGGACAGTAACTATTGGCGGCCACGATATCTTGAAAAATCCAATTGAGGCCAAGAGTATAATCGGGTTTATTCCGGATCAGCCCTTTATTTATCCAAAGCTCAGCGGGACAGAATACCTGCGCTTTATCTGCGGGCTTTATGGTTTAGACCATCAAGAGGGGGAACCACGAATCCCTGAGCTTCTGGAGCTCTTTGAACTCAGTGAATGGGGGAGCGAGCTGGTGGAAAGCTACTCCCACGGAATGCGACAAAGGCTGGTAATGGCCTCAGCCCTTATTCATAAACCCCAAGTAATTGTGATTGATGAGCCGATGGTGGGGCTGGACCCCCGGGGAGCAAGGATGGTTAAAGAGATCTTCCGGGGGATGTCCCGGGAAGGGGTAAGTATCTTTATGTCCACCCACACCATGGAGGTAGCGGAACAGATGTGCGATCGCATTGGCATTATTCAGGATGGCAGATTAATTACCGTGGGCACAATGCCCGAGCTGCGGGAGCTCTCCGGAGTGGAAGGCAAGCATCTGGAGTCCATTTTCTTGAAACTCACCGGCGGCGAGGAGATGGCGGAGATAATCAAGATTCTCCGGAGCTGAACCCCGTTAGAGATTAACAAGACAGCTCTGGTGTCAATTCGCCAAGTAAGATCTCTAACAGGGTAAAACGAGGGCCTGACTTGCAGGAATTCTCTCTTCTATTAAATCCAACCCTTATATCCTTTAAAAACCAGATTAGTGCTCAGAGTAAACCTCAAAGGCTCAGGGTTTATTTCCTGATCCTTCTGGGTCTAATCTTTTGGGTGGGTATTTTCATTGCCTTTTATCGGGTATTGGTTTACTTCCAGGGCACTGAGATAGTGGGAGATATCCTGATTAAGAAGCTCCTTTCAATGATATTTCTCACCTTTTTTTCGTTTCTGGTCTTCAGTAACATAATCACCGCATTTTCTACCTATTTTCTCTCTGACGACTTGAATCTCCTAATTGCCTCCCCGGTCTCGCTCAGCAGTATCTATTTTTCCCGATTTGTAGAGACGACAATTAATAGCTCCTGGATGGTTCTTGGGTTCGGGCTACCAGTGTTTCTGGCCTACGGAGTAGTGCATGACTCCTCAATATTCTACTATCTCTGGCTGATAATGTTACTTGTCTTCTTCTTGCTGGTTCCGGCAGGATTAGGGATTATCCTTACCATGTTCCTGGTTCAGGTCTTTCCGGCCAGAAGGACCAAGGATGTCCTTTTCCTGCTCTCAATCTTCTTCATTGCTGCGATCTACCTTCTTTTTCGCTTCCTGCAGCCCGAGAAGCTGGTTGACCCCGAGTCCTTCAATTCTCTAATGGAGTATTTCGCCGTGCTTAAAACCCCGGACTCCACCTTCCTCCCCAGCTACTGGGCAACCGAATCTTTGTTCCCGGTCTTAAGGGGGGACAGAGGCGATAGTGTGTTCTATTTTCTGCTGATCTTGAGCTCAGGGCTGGCTTCGATGGTAGTAGGAAACTGGGTTTCCAATCGGATCTATCATAGCGGCTGGACCAAGGTCCAGGAGGCCAAAAGGGCTCGGGTAACCCAGATGGCCTTTTTTGACCGAACGGTAAATCTTCTCACCGCTCCTTTTCACTCCTCCTTTAAGGCGATTATGAGCAAAGATATTAAAACCTTCTTTCGAGACACTACCCAGTGGTCCCAGTTGCTGCTTCTGGGGGCCCTGGTGGTAGTTTATCTTTATAACTTCAGCGTTCTTCCCCTGGATCGTTCACCTGTCCCCTCCTTCTACCTGCAGAATCTTTTCGCATTTTTAAACCTTGGCCTGGCCGGTTTTGTGCTCTCCGCACTCGCAGTGCGCTTTGTCTTCCCGGCAGTGAGTCTGGAGGGGAAAACCTATTGGCTCATCAAAAGCTCGCCCATAAGTATTCGCCGCTTACTCTGGAGCAAGTTCTGGACAAGCCTGCTGCCGATTTTAGTCCTCTCTGAGATCCTGATTATCCTCTCCAACTATTTCCTCAGGGCCACGGACTTTATGATGATCCTCTCGTCCGTTACCATTTTCTTTATGTGCTTTGGGATCGTTGGTCTGGGGGTGGGGATTGGGGCTATCTATCCCCGTTTTCAGGTGGAGAATGTGGCCAAGATTGCTACCGGCTTCGGGGGGATTGTCTATATGATCATTTGCATGGGGTTTATCGGAGCCGTTGTCATCCTTGAGGCATCGCCGGTCTATATCATATTTATGGCTCAGTTGCGAAGCTGGGCAATCCCCCTCTGGCAATGGGCCTGGATCATATTCTCCTTTACTATGGTCATTGGCCTCAATATACTGGCGTTTTACCTTCCGATGAAGCTCGGGATAAAAGGGCTGGAGGCAAAAGAGGTTTAACCCTACATTATTAGAAAAACCGTGGATAGGCGGGGCTTTCCAGCCCGCCTAACATATTAAAGGGGACCACGTTGTTCCATTAGTTCCATAACTAATATCAGGAAGAGCCACAGCTAGGCCCGCACTCTTGACAGAATGAAATAAAGATTGGTGAATCGGGAATGGGAAATCGGAAACGGTAACTGGATGAATATGACCGCTCACCAAGCTCTGACTCACAATGTCAAATTACAAAACCCAAAGTTCAAATCAATTCCAAAGCTCAAATGTCCAATGTCATGAAGGGGAAGAGGGTCACAACCTGACTCCAGACCTTTGAGAAAGAAATTGGAAAAACTATTTCGCACTTTATGGAAAAAGACAAAGCAAGGGCGATTGCTGTCCCAAGTAATATTTCTTTCCTTAGCTTTTTGGGTAGCAATCCTAATGTTTTTTAATGTCCGGGGGGCTACGATAGAAAGATATTGTCCGTTCGGGGGAGTGGAGACCCTGATACCATGGTTCTCCCAAAAGGGGACATTTTGCGACCTGTCTACGGTAAATATCTCAATGCTTGCCGGCGTATTGGTTCTTACAGTTCTCCTTAAAAGGGTTTTCTGTAGTCATATTTGCCCACTGGGAACTTTATTGGAGTGGATCGGAACTATCGGCCGTAGATTCATTATCGGGTCGAGGAAGATTCCGGAGAAACTTGATAAGGCGCTTAGATGGCTAAAGTATCCGTTGCTGGTGGCTATCCTATTTTTTACAGTTAAAGCGGGTGAGTTGGTTTTCAGAACATTCGACCCATATTACCTATTCTTTACTGCCGGCACAGGACACGGTATTGGAAAGGCAGGGATATGGGTTTTGTTCGGTGTTTTTCTTGTCGGCATATTGGCTCCCTTATCGTTCTGCAAATATCTCTGCCCGATGGCGGCATGCCTGGCCCCCTTATGTCGGTTAGGGATGGTACGGGTAATACGAAACGATCAACTATGCACTCAATGTGGTTCATGTGACGCTGCGTGTGAGTGGGGGATAATGGTTTCCAAAACAAAATCTGTAACCAACAGCGAGTGTAGCAATTGCCAAGATTGTGTCAGAGCTTGCCCGACGCCCGGCAACCTTACCCTGCGAATAAGGAGGACGGTCAGATGAAAAACCTTTCAACCTATCTTGCTCCATTCGTGATTATTTCTTTTTTAGGAATCATGTTGCTCGGTAATGCCTGGGAGCTGCCCTCGATGAAAAAAGAGTTTGCGGAAAACGTTGGAGAAGTTCGGACGTTGAATATGATCGTGAACGGGCTTAAATGCAGAGCTACTTCCAATTTTATGATTAGGAGAATAGGACAAATCCCCGGAGTCGTATCTGTCACTACTTACGTGCAAGAGCACCGGGCTATCATAGAATACAAACCATCCCAAATCGATCCTGATGATATCTCGCGGGCAATTGAACGACCGATCAGGCTTCGGGACAAAAGGATTGTATATCCCTTCAAGGTCCTCGAAATCAAACATTAGAGCTTAGTGCGGGAAAACTGCATGCTGCGTTAGACGAGTCGGGGGCGAGGCCCGGACTAAAGGCGGTATTTGTCGAGGATAATCAATTATTTAAGAAGAAGTCCCGGATACCTTGGTAAGTCTTTGCCCAGAGGGTTTTAGCAGGATTATGGGAGGTCTTGCCATAATAGGAGTATTGATAATAATATCGGTATTTTTTGCCTTCTTCTTTGATGTTGTTCAAAATTGCCCCTTTGATCTTGGTATGAACCTTTTCCAGCAGACTCTTTGCCCGAGTGACTGCCTCAATAGTAACTCCTCCTGATTCAATCACCAGAAAAGTTCCGTCGAGGAAGGAGCTAAGGATGATAGAATCAGTGACCGTGATGGCAGGGGGCGAATCAAGAAGGATGAAGTCATAGTGGCTTTTCAGTTCTTCGATAATCTTTTTCATCTTAGGAGTGCCCAGGAGCTCGGAGGGATTAGGAGGGATGGCCCCGGTACTTAAGAAATCCAGGTTTTCGATCCCGGTAGAATGGTTAATCTCTTTCCAGGACTTTTTCCCCAAAAGAACATCAGTAAGACCGGGTTCCTGCTCAAGATCGAAGATAGTATGCAAAAGAGGTTTCCGGAGGTCACAATCGAGAATAAGCGTCCGGCTGCCGGCCTGAGCCATAGTGATAGCCAAGTTGGCCACAGTGGTTGACTTTCCCTCCTCGGGACTTGCGCTGGTGATAAGAATGGTCTTTAAGGGATTCTCTAAATTTGCAAACTGGATATTAGTTCTTAGAGATCGATATGACTCAGCACCGGGAAGGTGAGGATTGGTTTGAGTGATGATAAATTCTTTAACATTAGAGGAACCCGCATTGGCCATATGGGGAATAGTGCCAAAGACCGGGAGCTTTATTTTGTTCTCCACCTCCTCGATGGATTTAACAGTATCATCCAAATACTCTAAGAAGAAGGCGAGGCTAAAACCCAAGATTAAACCCACCAGAGCACTTAATAAGAGGTTTTTTCTGAGATCAGGTTTTATCGGCGCCTTAGGAGCAATGGCCGGGTCAATAATGTTAATATTGCCTGTGGTAGCAGCCATAGCGATCCTTGCCTCCTCATGTCTCTTTAAGAGGAAGGTATAGATTTCTTCATTGACTTTTGAGGAGCGAGCAAGCCGGGCAAGTTGCCTTTCAGCCTGGGGAAGTTTCATTAACTGGGCTTCATACTCATGAATGACCCTCTGCAAAGACCTTTCTCTCTTCTCCAGGGCATCAGCGGAATTCTTTATTGTCTGAAGTATCCTTTCCTTAAGATCCCTTGTTTGTGCACCGATATGACTTACCTGAGGATGCCTTTCAGTAAGGTCTTCAAGCAAGGTCTTTCTTCGCAGTTCCAGCTCGGATAATTTGTTTACTAATCCGGTAACCAGGGGTTCTTGCAGGCTGGCGGTGGTAAGCAAGTAGTCATTTGACTGATTGTTGCTTCGGCGAAGAGAATGATAAAGGGCTTTCATCTGTCTCTTTTGTAGATTAACCTCGGCTCTGGTCATCTCGAATTTAGAGATCTTTTCTACCAGGGATCTCGCTTCCTCATTAAGAAAAATGATGCCTTCCTTGGTCTTATAAGTATCGAGGTCCTCTTCAGCTTTTTCCAGATTCTTCTGATACACTTCCAGTTGATTTTTAATAAATTCTAATGTCTTCAAGGCTTCCTGACTCTTCCGGGAGATATTATGTCTCTGATAAACCTGAGCGATTTTATTGACTACCCTTTGAGTCATTAGGCGATCATCGGACCTAAAGCTGATTTTAATGATATTAGTGGCTTTACCTAACAGCTCAATCCTCGTATTTCGCTGAAGCATTTCAACCGTCTGTAAGAGATCGGTAACCTTTAGCTTGAAGGAATCCCCTGGATTTGATGAAACTGATGAGACTAAAAAAGAGATGGGATTGCTTTTAAAGAAACTCTCTTTCTTTCCGGTGCCGATCAGGTCTTCCTGTTGGTCATAAACATTAAAAATTCCTGATGAGTCAGGAAGGCTAATGGTAAAATATTTTCCTTTGTACTCTTTATCTACCTCGACCCGGGAAAGAGCAAAGGTAAGGTCAGGGGATTTATCGAAAACCCTCTGGTTAAGGTTAAGCTCCTTAGCTACCTCTTCGGAGATGATACGACTCTTGATGAGTGCCATCTCGGTCACTAAGGCATTTCCCTCTCCCCGGTTGGCCAGATTTCCCAGGATATTATTCCGGCTCGAAGACTGCTTAATCTGAACAGTAGTAAAAGCCTCATAAACAGGCCTGGTCCTGAGAGTGTGATAGAGGACAGAAAAAAAGACTACCAGGAAGGTTATCAGAACTACTAACTTTCTTCTCTTTAAAATTAGGAGATAATCTCTGAGTTCCATATTGTCTCTTGCTCCGGCATCCATCGGCTATCTACCCCCGCTAAGCTCTTTAATTACGAAGTAATCCGACGCTATCCCCAGGGGAACAGTAAATAAAAGATTCATAGTAGGAGTGATCTGATGGATAATCTTATTCCAGGCAGTTATGCGGGTATCCGGAATATAAACGATATCCCCGGTAACCAGTCGAAGATTCTCCAGTTTATCCAATCGGTTTTTATCCAGAATCTCTTTAACATTCGCCGTAAAATAGTAGGGTTAATTAACCCCCCACGGATAATCTTGATATTATCTTCAACTGCACCAATCTGGAATCCCCCGGCAATAGAGATGGCCTCAATCAGATTCAGTTTGCCCTCCACGATCTGGATCATTCCTGGTCTTTTGACTTCCCCAATAACATATACCATCTGGTCCCGGGCATTGGGAATATAGATAATGTCTCGATTCTGAAGATAGATGTTTTGGCTCAGATCCCGCTCTTTAAGAAGTGCACGCAGGTTTACCGGAATGACTGTGCCATTTCGCAGAAAATAGGTCCCGGCTAGATTGGCCGCTGCGGTAAAACCCCCAGCGACTGCCAGCCCCTCAAGGATCGTGGTAGGTCGATTGATTGAGTAAACACCGGGCTTGGAAATCTCGCCCAGGAAGTAGAATTGTTTGCTACCGTACTGCTTAACCTCAATATCAATCTGAGGCTTTTTTATATAATTGGACAGCAGTTCAATTAATTTTTCTCGGAATTCAGGGAGGGTAAAGCCTTTAGCCATCACGTCCCCTACCAGAGGGAGGAAAATCTTTCCATCCTGACGGACCTTAGCGGTCTTTCTCAGGTCTGGATGACCCCAGACCGAGATCTGCAGGGTGTCGTTGACCCCGAGAGGATAGCCTTTTCTGGCCTTGATCTCTTCTTCATTTACCGTTGGAACCGGAGTTAGGGAGGAAGAGGGTAGATTAAGGGAGACAGTCTCCGGCTTCTCAGCGGCTGCAGGCGAAGTAACGTCAGCCCTTTTAGCTGCACAGGAGGCCAAGTAAAAGGCAAAAAAGACGATTAAAATTAAGAAGCTTCCCCTATTTTTGAACATTATCTTTTTTTACCCCGTTAGAAATCCGCCTTAGGCGGATTGCCACGGGGATGGACCCCGTAAGACCCTTGCCCCGATGTCCATCGGGGTGAATCTCTTACGGGGTGGACAGTTTTCAGATTCTTTAGCGAACACGGGCTTTCAAACCCCGTGGGAGCTTCTAACGGGGTTTATTTAATTGTATCTTCTTTGGGTAATTTTGTCAAATCATTTTGAAACTTGACAATCTATAATTAAGTAGGGTAAATTAAAAGCAAATCTTGAGAGAGTACTTTTCCTTCGACAGGCCTGTCCTGAGCCCCGATGGGCATCGGGGTCGAAGGGCTCAGGACAAGAAGATATGGAAATTATCGGCTTTGTTTGTGAATTGGTAACTATTTCCCGACAGAACAGGAGGGCTCTTTGGCGACAGAGGCCTACTTCGTTTAAGGGTTAAAGTAATTGAGAAAATAGAACCTTAAAAGCCATGGGCTTGCATGAGGAACTCATGGCTTTTTTATTTATATTTTGCGCTTATTAAACTATGTATTATCCTTCCTTCAAGGAATTCAAAAAAAAGGCCAAGGAAGGCAATCTTATCCCTGTTTATCGAGAGATCCTTGCTGACATGGAGACCCCGGTATCTGCCTTCCGCAAGATCGACGAGGGGGAGTACTCCTTCCTTCTGGAGAGTGTGGAGGGAGGGGAGAAGTGGGGCAGATATAGTTTTCTCGGCGCTAATCCTTCGGTAGTCTTTCGGAGCAAGCGAAACGAGGCGGAGATAATTGAAAACGGAAGAACTGAAATAATCAAGAATATCTCTGACCCTTTGGAACTTCTAAGAAGAATAATCCAAAAATACACTCCGGTGGAATTCGAAGGATTGCCAAGATTTTACGGGGGGGCAGTGGGATATCTGAGCTACGATGCGGTGAGATTCTTCGAATCACTCCCCGACACCAGTAGAGATGAGCTGGACCTTTACGACAGCTTCTTTTTGTTAACCGATACTTTATTGATCTTTGACAATGTTAAACATAAGATAAAAATAGTTTCCAATGCCCATTTAGAGAAAGGTTTAGCGATTAAAGAAGCTTATGAGCAGGCTAAGCAGAAGATCGAACAAATCATTAGAAAACTGCAAAAGCCCCTGAGCATCTCTCCCCCGAAAACAAAGAGGAAGTCTTCCCTCAGGTTCCGGTCAAATTTTACTAAAGAGGAGTTCCAGAAGATCGTAAGAAAAGCCAAGCATTATGTAAGGGCAGGAGATGTCATTCAGGTTGTCCTTTCTCAGCGCCTGCAAGCTAAGAAAATGGAAGTTGACAACTTTGACCTTTATCGGGCTCTCAGGATCATCAATCCCTCTCCCTATATGTTTTATCTCCATTTAGGGGAGCAAGTTTTAGTAGGCTCATCTCCTGAGGTCTTGGTTCGGCTGGAAGGACAAAAAATTGAGCTTAGACCAATTGCCGGTACCCGACCCCGGGGTAGAAACGAACAAGAGGATCAGAGACTGGAGAAAGAACTTTTAATGGATCCCAAGGAGAGAGCAGAACACATTATGTTAGTTGATTTGGGTCGAAATGATGTAGGAAGGGTAGCAAGGATTGGTAGTGTGAAAGTTAATGAGCAGATGGTAATTGAAAGATACTCCCATGTGATGCATATTGTCTCCAATATTCTGGGCCTGATTGAGAAAGGAAAAGATGCTTTTTCTGTCCTTCGTGCTGCCTTTCCAGCGGGGACGGTCACCGGGGCACCCAAGATCAGGGCAATGGAGATCATTGAGGTGTTGGAAGGGACTAAAAGAGGTCCCTATGCTGGCTCAGTAGGCTATTTCAGCTTTTCCGGGAATATGGATATGTGCATCACGATTAGAACCATAATAATAAAAGGAGGGCGAATCTACCTTCAGGCTGGAGCAGGAATCGTAGCAGACTCCATACCAGAGAGAGAGTATCGGGAGACAATAAATAAGACTAAGGCATTGGTCAAAGCGGTGGAGATGGTCCAGAACGGCCTGATATAAGAATATTAAATATCAAATATTAAAAATCAAAATGACATATTAAAATGCAAAATGACAAAGTAGATTTTAAAAAGGAATTCCAAAAAAGGTTATATGCTTTTGTTCTAAAACTCATAGAGTTTCTGGATAAGTTACCAAAGGACAATGTAGCAAATAGGATTGGAGATCAATTATTACGGAGTGGCACAAGCATTTTGGGGAATTATATTGAGGGACAATCAGCAAGCAGTAGAAAAGATTTTACTAATTATTTCAATACATCTTTGAAGTCAGCAAATGAAAGTAAACTTTGGTTTGCGTTATTGAGAGACAGCAAGCGGGCCAAACAAGAAGAAGTTTCATGGTTTCTGAGAGAATTAGAGGAAATTGCAAATATTTTTGCTTCCAGTATTTTAACTCTTAAAAAAAGAAAATAAATTTATATCTTTCTGTAATATCAAATATCTGAAAGCAAAAATCTGAATATTATACTAAAATCCATAGTATCTTAATATTTTTGATTTTTGATTTGTAATTTTAATATTTGATTTTTAATATTTAATCTTATTATTGGGGGGAATATGATCAAGGAGGCTATCGCTAAGGTCGTTGAAAAAGTCGATCTCTCCGAGGAAGAGATGGAGAGCACGATGGATGAGATTATGAGCGGAGAGGCTACCCCGGCCCAGATCGGCTCATTGATAACCGCTTTACGAATGAAAGGGGAAACCGTAGAGGAGATTGCCGGGGCGGCCCGGCTGATGCGGAAAAAGGCAATCACGATAATGAGCAGCTCCCGGTTACTGGTGGATACCTGCGGAACCGGAGGCGACCAATCCCATACCTTTAATATTTCAACTGCTGCTGCGTTTGTGGTGGCCGGAGCAGGTCTTAAGGTAGCCAAACATGGAAATCGCTCAGTATCCAGCCAGTGTGGGAGTGCCGATGTCCTGGAGACCCTGGGGGTTAATATTGAAGCCAAGAAAGAAGTTGTGGAAAAATGCTTGGAAGAGATCGGCATTGCCTTTCTTTTTGCTCCCCTTCTCCACGGAGCAATGAAATACGCAATCGGCCCCCGCCGGGAGATGGGAATCAGAACCATCTTTAATGTCCTCGGCCCTTTGACCAACCCTGCCCAGGCTCATGCTCAGGTAATCGGGGTGTTTGATGGGAAACTGACCGAGCCTTTAGCCCAGGTTCTGGGAAGATTAGGGAGTAAACACGCCTTCGTGGTCCACGGCTCCGATGGCCTGGATGAAATAACCCTAACCGGGGAGACCAGGATTTCAGAATTAAAGGAAGGCAAAATAAGTACCTATCAGATCAAGCCAGAGGATTTCGGGTTGGAACCTTGCGGGAAAGATGACCTTATGGGGGGCGATAAGCAAAATAATGCCAATATCATCCAGGAGATCTTGAAGGGAGCCGGGGGGCCTCGGCGGGATATTGTCCTTCTCAACTCAGCAGCGGCCATTGTCGCCGGAGATAAGGCCAAGGATTTCAAGAAAGGAATTGATTTGGCCCGGGAATCCATTGATAGTGGGGCTGCCAGGGAAAAATTGGAAAAGCTCATTGGAATGAGCAATTCTTAAGATATTTACAAGTAGCTGGGGCTTTAACGTGTTTCTCGACGAGATTATCAAACATAAAAAGGAAGAGCTCAAGGAAGCCAAGAGCGAATTTCCGATAATTGAGCTTAAGAAAAGATTAGACGACTTACCGCCGACTAAGGGTTTTAAGAAGGCATTTTTGTCATCAACACTTGATCGTGAACCACTGACACGGATTGTTGCCGAGATAAAGAGGGCCTCTCCTTCCAAAGGGATTATCCGAAATGATTTCGATCCGGTAAAGATCGCCAGGATCTATGAAGGGGAGGGGGCTACCGCCATCTCCGTTCTGACCGAGGTGCATTTCTTTAAAGGGAGCGCCGATCATCTTCAGCTAATCCGCAAAGCGGTGAAGATTCCTCTGCTCCGAAAGGATTTTATCTTTGATGAGTACCAGATTTATGAGGCAAGGGTCTGGGGAGCCGATGCGGTTTTGTTAATCTCCGCCATTTTGGACATTAATGAACTCCGGGAGCTTATCAATCTAAGCAGAGACTTGGGGTTAGATTGCCTGCTGGAGGTACATAATCAAAAGGAGTTAGAAAAGGTTTTGGATACCGAGGCGGAAATGATCGGAATAAATAATCGTGATCTCCAGAGTTTTGAAGTCGAGATAAATAATACCTTAAAATTGATCCCGATGATCCCAAAGGGTAAGATTATAATCAGTGAGAGCGGAATTAATACCCGTGAAGAAATCATTAGATTACAGGAGGCAGGGGTGGATGGCTTCCTCATCGGGGAGGCTTTAATCAGGGAACCAGATATAGGGATGAAATTAAAAGGTTTCCTGGGAATAGATAGTAAGGAGTTGTCGAAAACCCAGTCAAAGGCAAAAGCTGGTTAAAGATGATCAGGATAAAAATTTGCGGCATTACCGATTTAAACGACGCCCTTAAGGCAGCTGACCTGGGGGCTGATGCCCTGGGCTTTAATTTCTACCCTAAAAGCCCTCGTCTTGTCTCTGCGCAGAAAGCTAAGGAGATCATCCGGAAGCTCCCTCCGTTTCTTGTTCAAGTCGGTATTTTTGTCAACGAGTCTTCAGAAGGGGTTCGGAAGATAGCAGATTCTACGAGAATTCAGGCAATTCAGCTCCAGGGGGATGAATCTCCGGATTTCTGTTCCCAATTCAGCCAGCCCGTGATTAAGGCCATCCGGATTAAGAACCAGGACAGCCTGAAGGTTATCAAGAATTATCAAGTAAGTGCTTTTTTACTTGACAGCTATTCTCCGGGTTATTACGGCGGGTCAGGAAAGGCCTTTGATTGGAGCCTGGCGATGGAAGCCAAGAAATATGGCCGGATTGTCCTTGCTGGAGGACTCAACCCCGATAACATTGCTGAGGCGATTAGAGAAGTAATGCCTTACGGGGTTGATGTCTGCAGTGGGGTGGAAAAAGAGCCGGGGAAGAAGGATCATGAGAAGCTAAGAGAGTTTATCAGGACGGTAAGATCATTAAATATAGAGCAGGATTAAACCCGGATAGTGAAAAATGTATAAGAAAATCCAAATGCCAAAATCCAAATGTCAAATAAATGACAAATGTCAAAATCTAAACGCCAAATATTTTGTCATTTGAACTTTGGGTTTCATTTGAACTTTAAGTTCAGCCTTCGTAGCCTACTACGGCGAAGTAGGCCTTTGACATATGACATTAAATCCTGTGGGTGAATTCTATTCCTTCGACAGGCTTAGGACAACCTACCCACTATATTCAGTAAAGAGGCTTAGTTATGTTGCCCGATAAAAAAGGCCATTTCGGTGAGTTCGGGGGTAAGTTTGTTCCCGAAACCCTGATGCCGGCATTAAAGGAGCTGGAAAGGGAATATAAGGTAGCCCGAAGAGATAAGAAATTTCAAAAGAATCTAAAGCACTATCTGAAAGGTTTTGCCGGAAGGCCAACGCCTTTATTTTTTGCGGAGAGGATGAGCAGGGATTTAGGGAGAGCCAAGATCTATCTTAAAAGAGAAGATCTTTGCCACACCGGGGCTCATAAGATAAATAATACCCTGGGACAGGTACTTTTAGCTATCCGAATGGGAAAGAGGAGGATTATTGCGGAAACCGGGGCAGGACAGCACGGAGTCGCTACGGCAACCGCGGCTGCTATTTTCGGCTTGGAGTGCCGGATCTATATGGGGGAAGAGGATATTGAACGTCAGTCATTGAATGTTTTTCGAATGAGACTTTTGGGGGCAGAGGTTATCCCGGTTTCCTCAGGGACTAAAACCCTGAAAGATGCCATTAACGAAACAATTAGAGACTGGGTAACCAATGTAAGAGACACCCATTATATCATCGGCTCAGTGGTTGGCCCACATCCCTATCCCATGATGGTAAGGGATTTTCAGTCAATAATCGGTCGGGAAACCAAGAAGCAGGTTCTCAAGGAAGAAGGGAGACTGCCTGATTACCTTATTGCCTGTGTCGGTGGGGGAAGTAATTCCATTGGTCTTTTTCACCCTTTTCTTAAGAACAAAAGGATAAAGATGATTGGCGTAGAGGCCGCTGGGTGGGGACTTAATAAAAGCGGAAAACATGGAGCTACTCTCTGTCGGGGAAGGGTAGGGGTGCTGCATGGGAGCAAAAGCCACTTACTCCAGGATAAAGATGGACAGATTAGCCCGGCTCATTCCCTGGCACCCGGCCTGGATTATCCTGGCGTCGGGCCAGAGTTAAGCTATCTCAAGGAAAGCGGGAGAGTAAAATTTACGGCAGTTACCAACAAAGAGGCATTAAGTGCATTTGACTATCTTTCTCAGATGGAAGGGATTGTTCCTGCTCTGGAGCCTTCCCATGCAATTGCCTATGTCAAAAAATTGGCTTCCCGGCTAAACAGTAAGAGCTTAATTGTTATTAACCTCTCCGGGAGAGGTGATAAGGATGTCCATTTAGTGGCCCAGGCCAAAGGAGAGAAGCTATAAAAAAGAGAAATGTCAAATGCCAAAGTTCAAAGTTCAAATGAAAACCAAAGTTCAAATGACAAATTCATTTAATTCAGGGAATAGCCTTGTCCGCCATAGTCTCGATGTCCATCGGGACGACGGCGGAAGGGAGTAGCATCCGACTTCGCCAAGGCTTCGTCGGACAGGGGGAGTAGCAGGGAGTAGCAAGGAATAGAAGGGAACAAACCTGTCGATGGATAGGTTAGGTCAATCGGTTGAGGTTGCGCAACTGGCATCGTTTTTCGTAAAGCGGCTGGAGTAACGTAACCAAATGACGAGTGACGAAACGAGCAGCGCAACCGAACAACGAATGAACAATTAAAAGATGTCCAGAATATCTAAGAAATTCAAAGAGTTAAGGGAAAATAATAGAAAAGCCTTGATAGTCTTTGTCACTGCCGGAGTCCCTGATCTGCAGACAACCGGAACCCTTATTTTAGAGCTTGAGAGGTCGGGGGTGGATATTATCGAGTTGGGTATTCCTTTCTCCGATCCTCTGGCTGATGGGCCGGTCATTCAAAGATCTTCCCAGAGGTCACTGGAAGGAGGCGTAACCTTAACTAAGATCTTAAAACTCCTCAAGGATATTCGCCGAAAGACGGAAATCCCTTTAGTTCTGATGGGCTACTATAATCCCATTTTGAACTATGGGGAAAAGAAGTTCATTCGAGACTCGGTAAACGCCGGGGCTGATGGTTTGATCGTTCCTGATCTCCCGCCCGAGGAAGGGGAAAATATCATTAGAGAGGGAAGGGCGAAGGGTCTCGATGTTATCTTTTTACTTGCTCCAACCAGTACCGAAGAGAGAATTAAGCTTATTGCCAGACTAAGCCGGGGATTCATCTATTATGTATCTTTAACTGGAGTTACCGGGATGCGAGACCAATTAGTGGATTCAATTAAGCCCATGGTAAAGAAGATTCGAAGATTTACTAACAAGCCAATTGCCGTTGGCTTCGGGATCTCCAATCCTCAACAGGCTGGTAAGGTAGCGGCGTTAGCGGACGGGGTGATCTTGGGAAGTGCAGTAGTAAATATCATTGAACAAAGTCAGAATAAGAAAGAGTGTCTGAGTCAGGTTGGAAAGTTTGTGAGGTCCCTGAGGAAAGGGATGCCGAGCTAAGAAATCAAAGGCCTTAGGCTTCCATTATCTTTTTCCAAACCTTCTCCACTTGCTTCCGGGTATCCTCCCGGGATCCTGAATTATCAATAACATAATCGGCGAGTCTGACCTTTTCCTTCAGAGTCATCTGAGCCCGGATTCTCTCCAAGGTCTGCTCCCGGCGGTAACCGTCTCTTTCTTGTAGCCTCTTAATTTGATCCTCCTCATTGGCACTGACAACAATAACCGGCTTGAGCCACTCATCTATTTTGATTTCGAAAAGCAGGGCGGCGTCAACGACCACCACCTCTTCCTTTTCTCTTCGATATTTCTCTATAAGCTTGAATAACTCCCTGACGATCCTGGGGTGGGTGATCTCATTCAATTTCTCTCTGGCCTCGGAGTTGGCAAAAACCCTTTCCCCCAGTGCTTTTCGATCTATTGTTCTATCCGAAAGCAGGAGTTCTTCCCCGAAGTATTCGATGATCTCCTTCCAGGCTGGCTTGTTGGGCTCAACCACTTCCCGGGCAATCTTGTCAAGATCGATAATCTTAACGCCCAAATCCGCCAGCATCCCGGAAACAACACTTTTCCCACTGGCAATTCCTCCGGTTAAACCGACTACTTTCATTATTAATCCATTCTGATTGCTCTAAAAAATCTAAATTATATCAGCTTATTTGTCAATAAAAAGCAATAAAATGTTCATTATCACAAAAACAGCCAAAATTCTATTGACAAATAGACTATATTAAATATATTATTGAATGAACAATCATTCATTTTTTAAACATGTCCTGAACCCCGATGGGCATCGGGGTCGAAGGAAAGGAGGAAAATGTGAAAGAAGCAGTTATTGTGGATGGAATAAGAACCCCGACCGGACGGGCACACGCTGAAAAAGGATGGCTCCGAACCGTTGCTCCGGATGAGCTGCTTGGCACCCTATATAAGGCAATATTTGAAAGAAACCAGGCAGTCAAGCCGGAGGATATTGAAGCTGTATACATTGGCTGTGCCAACCTGAGCGGCCCTCAGAATTCAATCGCGCGTATGAGCTGGCTTGCATACGGTTTCCCGGAGAGTGTGCCCCAGAATAACATCGAGATGCAGTGTGCCTCTGCTATGGCTGCCATCCAGCATTGCGTGCGGGCGATCATGGCCGATGAGGGGGATATTTATATTGCCGGTGGTGTCGAAGACATGTTGCGGGTTGGAATGGCTGCCAATATGGAGTTTCCGCCTAAACTGGGAGAGCGGTATAATCCACTGGATCTCCCGATGGGTCCCACAGCGGAAAAGGTGGCAGCAGCATATAATATTAGCCGGGAAGAGCAGGAAAAATGGGCTCTTGCGAGCCACCAGAAGGCAGCAACAGCCCGGGATGCGGGCAAGTTCAAGAATGAGATCATTCCACTCGAGGTCACTTACGAGGATGGCAGCAAAAAGGTGATCGATAGCGACCAGAATATCCGCCCTGATACCACCCTGGAGCTGATGGCCACCATGGCGCCCGCCTTCAAGCCGGATGGGGTTGTAACCGCGGCTACATCTTCTCCTCTCAACCAAGGGGCCTCATTGATGCTTCTGATGAGCAGGGATAAGGCGGATGAGCTTGGTATGTCCTATACCCTGAGGTACAAAGCCGGCGCTCAGGTTGGTGTCGATCCCACTATGATGGGCATCGGGCCAATCGATGCCTCCCGGAAAGCACTCAATCGAGCAGGCCTCACCGTTGACGATATTGATGTGGTGGAGGTCAACGAGGCATTTGCCAGCCAGTCCCTTGCCTGCATGAAAGAGCTCAAGATTCCACTGGAAAAAGTTAATCTCTGGGGTGGGGCTCTGGCCTTGGGGCATCCTCTCGGAAGCTCCGGATGCCGGATTACTGTTACCCTCAACAACATTATGAAGACAGATAAGACCGATGCCAAATACGGCTTAGCTACCCTTTGCGTCGGCTTCGGCCAGGGCAATGCTTCAATCTGGGAGCGGGTTTAGTAGTTATCAAGAGGGAAAGAAAAGCTCCGAGTAATAAAGGCATCCCGATGATTCGTGGTGCCTTTATTTTTTATTGCAAGAAGAATAATGATATGATAGCTTACAATTTAAGGTGATGGATAAGTTAACCCGAGAAGAGATAATTGATAAGGTAAAGAAAGGGATCAGCCTGGAGGGAGCCAATCTTAAAGGCATAGATCTACAGGGGGCAGGGCTTAAAGGGGGGAGCTTTAAAGATGCCAATTTTCGCTATACTGATCTGCGAGAAGCCAACCTGCAAGGGGCAGACCTGCGGGGTGCCAAACTCCGGCATGTGGTTCTTGTTGGCTCTAACCTGAGTAATGCCGATCTGCGGGGAGCTGATCTTACTCATGCTGATCTGAGGGGGGCAAATTTGGCCCAGGCAAGATTGGAAAATGCACAGGTAAAAGGAGCAAAGGGAATATCGGAGAAGGTCTTCTTTACCCAGAAGACCCTTGATTCCCTGAACGAGAAAAACAAGATCTCCTTAGAAGATGATCTCCTTACCATTATGACCAAGGAAAAGCCGTGTTTTGCTATTATCCCGGCTTATCGCTTCCTTCGGGTAGAGAGTGGGGGGGAGGATCCACTCCAGATCCTGGGAAAAGTAAAGACCGAGGAAGAGGCAAAACAGATGGATATTGATATTTATCGGGATTCAGCAATCTTTAAGGAGACTGTATATGTGGTAGAACCGGGATTCATTGGAGTGCCCAAGATAGAAGAGGCTCCCCCGCCCAAGGAACCGGAGAAGGCACCGCCTAAATCCGAGGAGGAACTGCTGGCCGAATTTCTGCTGAAGAATATGTGATGAGACTGGGAATATTTTCAGATGTTCATGGCAATCTCGAAGCCCTTGAGGCTGTTCAGCAAGCTTACCGGCAGGAACAGATAGATGAGTATATCTTCCTGGGCGATGCGGTTGGCTACGGGGCAAACCCCAATGAATGCTGTGAAATTATTCAATCCCTGGCCAGGATCGCTCTGTTGGGCAACCATGATGCTGCCTGCTGTGGTAAAACCGATGTTACCTGTTTTGTTAACCATGCTCGGGCAGCCATCGATTGGAGCCTGAATATTCTTACTCCAGCGAATCTCCAGTGGTTATCAGGCCTTGATTATCAATTCAGAAAGGATAACCTAATTTTTAGTCACGGTTCTCCAATACAACCTGAGAATTTCGAATATGTATTGGATAGTAATCAGGCAGCTTCTGTCTTTAAATTGATGAAAAATGCATCTGTGGTCTTTATTGGCCATGCCCATTATCCCCTCACATTTTGTCATAGATCAGACCAATCTACCGTTATTTTTGTGAGCATGGAGCCCAAAATTCAACTGGAAGAGGGTAATAAATATATCGTAAGTTTAGGAAGCGCGGGACAGCCCCGGGATGGGGACTATCGGGCTTCATATTCTATCTTCGATACAGAAGTAATGCTTTATCTCTCTAATAGGGTTGATTACGATGTTCATTCTGCCAGCCGCAAGATAGATGAAGCAGGCCTACCTGAGATCCTATCCCAGAGACTGCTCGTGGGAAAGTAGAATCAGAAAAATCCCAATTACCAAATCCCAACCACGAATTACACAAATTACAGATTAGTATAATTCATGATATTTGTGGTTCAAATCCTAATAAAAATGCTCGTGGGAATACAGAAATAGGTAATAGTAGGGTAGGCTATATGAGTTTGGCAGAGTTTATGAATGGTAATATTATGCTAAATTAATTTTAATGAAATAAGTTTACATAATATATATTATCAGACTCAATATTTCAGTACGTCAGGCCAAGTTAAAAATCCAGCAGCTCCTCCCATTCTTTGTTTTTAGTCTGCCTCGCAGGGCTAAATCGATAAATGTAACCGACATTGGAGATAAGAAATAGACTATTGACTGCTATAACCGGACTTGAAGAAAACCCGGAGCTGATAGTAAAGCTCCATAACAGCTTTCCGGTATTTGAATTAAGACAATAGAGAAAACCTTTTGATGAAGAAACAAAAATTTGATCTCCGGAAATTATTGGAGATGAAAGCATACCTTCTCCAGTATTCAGTTCCCAAAGCTTTTTACCATTGGTTTTATCAAGGGCATAAATTACTCCTTTTAA